>NZ_JBWKFM010000025.1:20768-127656 GCF_056434285.1 Streptomyces sp. NPDC044063 | reverse complement strand
ACACCGACATGATGCTGGCCGCCGCCGGCGCCCTCGCCGACGTCGTCGCCGGCGACGAGCTCAACGCGAACTACATCATCCCCAGCGTCTTCAACGACAAGGTCGCCGGGGCTGTCGCGGGAGCCGTCCGGGAGGCCGCCAAGGCCGCCGGCGCGGCTGTGACGACCGCCACGACGGTCTGACCCACGGCGCGTCGAGTGGCGCGGGGCTCCACGGCCCCCCATAAGGTGTCGGGCAGACGTCGGACCGCGGAAACGCGGTCGCATCCGAGGCTGTGGCGCGCCGGCCGTGGCGCTTTCCGTGTGACTCTCCAGGGTGCCGGATTGGCTTTCCCGCCACTGGTGGGGGCAGGATGCGTAACCGGGCGCGAGGGTCTGGCAAACGGACCCGGGTCCGGGGACTGTCCGAGGGCCCTGGCAGCATCGGCTTCGATCTCACGCCTCATTGGCAAGAAGAACACGGGAGTACAACATGAACCGCAGTGAGCTGGTGGCCGCTCTGGCCGACCGCGCCGAGGTGACCCGCAAGGACGCCGACGCCGTTCTGGCCGCGCTCGCCGAGACCGTCGGCGAGGTCGTCGCCAAGGGCGACGAGAAGGTCACCATCCCCGGCTTCCTGACCTTCGAGCGCACCCACCGTGCCGCTCGGACCGCGCGCAACCCGCAGACGGGCGAGCCGATCCAGATCGCTGCCGGTTACAGCGTGAAGGTCTCCGCGGGCTCGAAGCTCAAGGAAGCCGCGAAGGGCAAGTAAGCCTCGGGCGCCGCGTAAAAGCGTCGCAGGGCGGTCACCCCGGTCCGGGGTGACCGCCCTTTCGGTCTTCATGAGGCCCTGTCAGGCCCGTGGACGGCCGCGGAACACGAAGAAGCCCGTACGGACCTTCGAAGGTCTGTACGGGCTTCTCGCGGCCTTACGGGGCGTCAGGCGCCGGGCGGGCGCCGGTCAGGCGCCGGGGCGCCGTGCCTCCACGGAGGGCTCAGGCGCCGGGGCGCTCCACGTTCGCGCCCAGGTCGCGCAGCTTCTCCATGCTGTGCTTGCCCGGGGGCCGACCCCCGGACCCCCGGCCGGTGTGGGTGGCCGGTCAGGCGCCGGGGCGCTCGACGTTCGCGCCCAGGTCGCGGAGCTTCTCCATGAAGTTCTCGTAGCCGCGGTTGATGAGCTCGATGCCGTGGACACGGGACGTGCCCTCGGCCGCGAGGGCGGCGATGAGGTAGGAGAAGCCGCCGCGCAGGTCGGGGATGACCAGGTCGGCGCCCTGCAGCTTCGTCGGGCCGGAGACCACGGCGGAGTGGAGGAAGTTGCGCTGGCCGAAGCGGCAGGCGGAGCCGCCCAGGCACTCGCGGTACAGCTGGATGTGGGCGCCCATCTGGTTCAGGGCGGAGGTGAAGCCCAGGCGGGACTCGTAGACCGTCTCGTGGACGATCGAGAGGCCGGAGGCCTGCGTCAGGGCCACGACCAGCGGCTGCTGCCAGTCGGTCTGGAAACCGGGGGCGACGTCCGTCTCCAGCGCGATGGCGTTGAGCGGGCCGCCGGGGTGCCAGAAGCGGATGCCCTCGTCGTCGATCTCGAAGGCGCCGCCGACCTTGCGGTAGGTGTTCAGGAACGCGACCATCGAGCGCTGCTGGGCGCCGCGGACGTAGATGTTGCCCTTGGTGGCCAGGGCCGCCGAGGCCCAGGAGGCGGCCTCGAGGCGGTCCGGCAGGGCGCGGTGGTTGTAGCCGCCGAGCTTCTCGACACCGGTGATCCGGATGGTGCGGTCGGTGTCCATCGCGATGATCGCGCCCATCTTCTGCAGGACGCAGATGAGGTCTTCGATCTCCGGCTCGACGGCCGCGTTGGACAGCTCGGTGACGCCCTCGGCGAGGACGGCGGTGAGCAGGACCTGCTCGGTGGCGCCGACCGAGGGGTAGGGCAGGCGGATCTTGCAGCCGCGCAGCCGCTGCGGGGCCTCCAGGTACTGGCCGCCCTCGCGCTTCTCGATGGTGGCACCGAACTGGCGCAGCACCTCGAAGTGGAAGTCGATCGGCCGGCCACCGATGTCGCAGCCGCCCAGGCCGGGTATGAACGCGTGGCCGAGGCGGTGCAGCAGCGGGCCGCACAGCAGGATCGGGATGCGCGACGAACCGGCGTGCGCGTCGATGTCCGCGACGTTGGCGCTCTCGACGTACGTCGGGTCGAGGACCAGCTCGCCCGGCTCGTCGCCGGGGCGCACGGTCACGCCGTGCAGCTGGAGCAGGCCGCGCACCACGCGGACGTCGCGGATGTCGGGGACGTTGCGCAGGCGGCTGGGGCCGTGGCCGAGCAGGGCGGCGACCATGGCCTTGGGCACGAGGTTCTTCGCGCCGCGGACGCGGATCTCTCCCTCGAGCGGGGTACCGCCGTGGACAAGCAGGACATCGTCAGGGCCGGTCATGGATCTCGCGTTCCTGGAGTTGGGCAAGGGGCAAGAAGAAAGGGTAATGCGACCGGGGGCCGGTTCCACCGCTCCGAGGGCCCTCCGGGCACGCAATGGTTTTGTCACAACACTCTGCGTTTATGGAATGGTAGCTACCGGTTATCGCGGCGTCGCAATCCGGTCATATGCGCGGGCGCTGCTCTCGTACGCCCCCTCGCCGCCCCCCGCCGGTCGTCGCCGTCCACTCCCCCTCCTGCCCCGAAATGCGGGATCATGTGGCCATGACCGAGGTGTCCTCGCTCACAGGGCGGCTGCTCGTCGCGACGCCCGCGCTGTCGGACCCGAACTTCGACCGCGCGGTGGTCCTGCTGCTCGACCACGACGAGGAGGGCTCCCTCGGCGTGGTCCTCAACCGCCCGACACCGGTCGGCGTCGGCGACATCCTCCGGCCCTGGGCCGCGCTGGCGGGGGAGCCGGGCGTGGTCTTCCAGGGCGGCCCGGTCTCGCTGGACTCCGCCCTGGGCGTCGCCGTGGTCCCCGGCGAGCCGCACGACGCCGTCACGGGCGCGGCGGGGCCCGAGGGGCCCGAGGCCGCCTCCCGGGTCCACCCGGGCCGCGCGGGCCCCATCGGGTGGCGCCGGGTGCACGGGGCGATCGGCCTGGTCGACCTGGAGGCCCCGCCCGAGCTGCTGGCGGCCGAGCTGGGCTCACTGCGGATCTTCGCGGGTTACTCCGGATGGGGTCCTGGCCAGCTGGAGCAGGAGCTCGTCGAGGGCGCCTGGTACGTGGTCGAGTCCGAGCCGGGCGACGTGTCGTCCCCGGACCCCCGGCGGCTGTGGCGGGCCGTCCTGCGGCGTCAGCGCAACGAACTGGCGATGGTCGCCACCTATCCGGACGACCCGAGCCTCAACTGACCCGGCCCGACCCCAGTACCCTTGGAGACCATGAGCACTCTCGAGCCCGAGCGCGGGGCAGGTACAGGCACCCTCGTAGAGCCGACGCCCCAGGTGTCGCACGGCGACGGCGACCACGAGCGCTACGCCCACTACGTCCAGAAGGACAAGATCATGGAGAGCGCGCTCTCCGGTTCCCCGGTCGTGGCGCTCTGCGGCAAGGTCTGGGTCCCCGGGCGCGACCCCAAGAAGTACCCGGTCTGTCCCATGTGCAAGGAGATCTTCGACGGCATGGGCGCCGGCGGGGACGACAAGGGCGGCAAGGGCGACAAGAAGTAGCCCGTAGCGGACCCTCCCCCCACCCCACCTCCGGCTCTCACGGCTCCCGGGGCGCGACGCACGCGCTCCGGGAGCCGTTCGTCGTTCCCGCCCTTGTCCGCGGGTACGGCGGCCCCTAGCCTCCTGCCAGGTCGTACGTTCGCCCAGGGGGTGCCATGACGGATCTGATCCCGGCGCCGAGGCGGCTGCGGGGCGCGCGGCCCGCGGAAGCCCGCGCCTCCGGTCTCGTGCTCGACGACACGACCGTCGTCGAGGCGCGCCCCGGCACCGAGGACGCCGCCCGCTGGCTGCGCGCCACCGTCGGCGCGGCGACCGGCCTGCCGCTGGTGCCGGGCGGGGGCGGAGGCGGAGGGGGAAACGGAAGCGGAGGCGCCCGCGTCGTGCTGGCCGTCGACCCCGCCGTCACGCGCGAGCTCGGCCCCGAGGGCTACCGCCTCACCGTGGGCGAGGAGGCGGCGCGCCTCGCCGGGGGAGGCCCCGCGGGGGTCTTCTGGGCCGCGCAGACCCTCCGTCAGCTGCTCGGACCGGCCGCCTTCCGGCGGGCGCCGGTGACCGCCCGCCGCCGGTGGGAGCTGCCCCGAGTGGAGATCGAGGACGCCCCGCGGTTCGGCTGGCGCGGCGTCCTCCTCGACGTCGCCCGGCACTTCCTGCCCAAGGACGGCGTCCTGCGCTACGTCGACCTGCTCGCCGCCCACAAGCTCAACGTCCTCCACCTGCACCTGACTGACGACCAGGGATGGCGCATGGAGATCGAGCGCCGTCCGGAACTGACCGGAACCGGCGCGTGGCGGTCGCGGACCAAGGTGGGCCACCGGGCGTCCCCGCTGTGGGACGAGCGCCCGCACGGCGGCTACTACACCAAGGACGACCTGCGCGAGATCGTGGCCTACGCCGCCGGACGGCACGTCACCGTCGTGCCCGAGATCGACGTTCCGGGCCACTCGCAGGCCGCCATCGCCGCCTACCCCCACCTCGGCAACACGGATGTTGTCGATACGACCGCCCTGTCGGTCTGGGACACCTGGGGCATCAGTGAGAACGTCCTCGCGCCCACCGATGCCGTGCTCGCCTTCTACGAGGACGTCTTCACCGAGGTCCTGGAGGTCTTCCCCTCACCCTTCGTCCACATCGGCGGCGACGAGTGCCCCAAGGAGCAGTGGCGGGCGTCGGCCGCCGCCCGGGCGCGGATGGCGGCGGAGGGGCTGGCGGACGAGGACGAGTTGCAGGCCTGGTTCGTCCGGCACTTCGACCGCTGGCTCGCCGACCGGGGCCGGCGGCTGATCGGCTGGGACGAGATCCTGGAGGGTGGGCTCCTCGACGGCGGCGACGGCGGTGGCGGTGGTGGCGGTGGTGGCGACGGCGGTGGTGGCGGTAAGGGCGGTAGTGGCCTGACGCCGGGCGCCGCCGTCTCCTCCTGGCGCGGCTGTGCGGGCGGCATCGCCGCCGCCCGTGCCGGGCACGACGTCGTCATGTGCCCGGAGGGGCAGGTCTATCTGGACCACCGGCAGGCGCCCGGCGACGACGAGCCCGTCCCCATCGGCCGCGTACGCACCCTGGAGGACGTCTACCGCTTCGAGCCGGTGCCGGCGGAGTTGACGGGGGACGAGGCCGCGCGGGTGCTCGGCGCCCAGGCCAACCTCTGGACCGAGGTGATGGAGGACCAGCGGCGCGTCGACTACCAGGCGTTCCCCCGGCTGGCCGCCTTCGCCGAGACGGTGTGGTCCGTACTGCCCCCGCCGGCCGCGCGCGACTACGCGGCCTTCGAGCGGCGGATGGCCGGCGCCCACTACGCCCGCCTCGACGCGCTGGGCGTCGACTACCGTCCGCCCGGCGGTCCCCGGCCCTGGCAGCGCCGGCCCGGCGTGCTCGGACGCCCGATCGAGGGCGCGCCCCCGATCGTGTGAGGCGCGCCGGAAGCTGACGAACCGTGGAGCGGCCCCTGGCACGGTGGTCCTTCACACACTGCCGTAAGTCGTACAAGGGTCGCTGAAACATGGCAATACGCAGGCAAAGGGCCCAGAGTGCGCACAGACCCCACAGGGGAGAGAGCGCTCGATTCCGGACTTTCCTCGTCTTCCTCCCGAGCGGGGACGGTCCGGCGGTTCGTGGACCCTCGCGACGGCGCACCCGGAAGATGTGCCAGAGTTGCCACGTCCGGGCCGACAGCACGTACCGTACGGCGAGACCTGGCGGAACAGTCGGGACCTCCGGGGAAGGGGCAGCTGGGTTGACCACGCACGCACCGCAGGCGGCGCACACGGTGACGTTGCCGGGCTCGCTCGACGAAGCCGTGGCGGCGCTGTCCGCCATGCCCACGGCCGTGCCCGTCGCGGGCGGCACGGACCTCATGGCCGCCGTCAACTCCGGGCTCCTGCGCCCCGCGGCCCTCGTCGGCCTCGGCCGCATCAGCGAGATCCGCGGCTGGCAGTACCAGGACGGCGCCGCCCTGCTCGGCGCCGGCATGACCCACGCCCGCATGGGCCGCCCGGACTTCGCCGCCCTCATCCCGGCCCTCGCGGCCGCCGCCCGCTCCGCCGGCCCGCCCCAGATCCGCAACGCGGGCACCCTCGGCGGCAACATCGCCTCCGGCTCGCCCACCGGCGACGCCCTGCCCGTCCTCGCCGCGCTCGAAGCCTCCCTGGTCATCGCCGGCCCCGGCGGCGAGCGCCGCGAGATCCCCGTCGGACGCCTGCTGGCCGGCCTCGACATGCTGCGCCCCGGCGAGCTGATCGGGTACGTCCGCGTGCCCCTGCTGCACGCCCCGCAGACCTTCCTCAAGGCCACCGGCCGCACCGGCCCCAGCCGTGCCATCGCCTCCGTGGCCGTCGTCCTCGACCCGGCGCGGCGCAGCGTGCGGTGCGCGGTCGGCGCGGTCGCCCCGATGCCGCTGCGGCCGTTCGACGCCGAGCGCTGGGTCTCCTCGATCGTCGACTGGGACGGCGAACGCACGCTCGCCCCGGACGCCCTGGCGGCGTTCGGTGACTACGTGGCCGCCGCGTGCATCCCCGACCCGCCCCCCGCGCAGTCCGCCCTCGACGGCACCGAGCCCGGTACCCTGCCGCCGGCCGTGCTGCATCTCCGTCGTACGGTGGCGACTCTGGCCCGCCGAGCTCTGGGGAGGGCACTCGCGTGAGTGACGAACAGCAGCGACACAGCCATGCGCCCGTCGAGGGCGGCTGGCAACCCATTCCCCGGGGCGGGGAGCTGGACGCGGAGGGCACGACGTTCGTGCAGCTCCCGCCCGAGCTCCTGGCCCACCCCGGCACCGGCGCGCAGGGCTGGGGCCCGCTGGCGGCGCCCGGCACGGGCTACGCCCCGCCGGTGGCCGACGCGTGGCAGCAGCCCGTGGCCCCGCCCGTCCCGGTGGCGCCCGGCGGGCAGCACTGGGACGCCGCACCGGCCGCGTACGAGACCTCGTACGGACACGGACACGGGCACGCGCCCGTGCACGGGCACCCGGGCGGGACGCCCGGCGTCGTCGGCGACGCCGGTCCCGCCGACCCGCACGACACCCAGCCGTGGCCGATGCCGTTCGCGACCGACGAGGGCGCGGGCGGCGTTCCGGTGTCCGGACCCGCGGCCACGGGCCAGTGGTCGGTGCCGGCCGCCGGGGACGACACGGTGGACGAGTCCGGCGAGTACCCGCTGCGCGACACCGGCCCGGAGCCGCTCCACGAGTACGCTCCGGTCGCTTCCGGGGTCACCGGTGCGGGCGATAATCCGACCGGAGAGTGGACGACCGCCGCGACGCATGCCCAGGCCCACGCCTCGGGCGGAGTGCTGGACGGGATGCCGCAGGACGCCGGATACGGTGCCGCGCCCATGGGGCTGGACCTGACGTCCGCGGAGCCCGGACCGGCGGACGCCGGGCCGACGAACGCCGGAGCGACGGACATCGGACCGACGGGCATCGGACCGACGGGCATCGGACCGACGGGCATCGGACCGGTGGCCGGGATGCCGGTGGACCCGGCCGCCACGGAGGCCACCCCTGCGGCTTCCCCGGCCATGGACTTCCCGGTCGCGGATTCCCCCGCCATGGACTCCTCTGCCATGGACACCCCGGCCATGGACACCCCGGGGCTCGACACCCGGGGCATCGACACCCCGGGCATCGACACCCCGGGCCCGAACCCCACCGTCGTGGACTCCGTGCTCGTGGACCCCGCGGTCATGGGCGCCCCGGTCGCGGAGGCGGCCGACGCCGTGCCGCCGGCCGTAGCGGACGATGCCGTCGGGCCCGCCGGACCCGAGGCGACCGCGGAACGGGACGGCGCGCCCGGCCCCGTACCGGACGAGCAGGACCACGCATCCGACCCGAGCGGCCGCGTACCGGCGCAGGCCGGTCCGGTGGCGGAGACGCTCGAGCAGCCCGGGCACGGGCAGCCGGAGCAGCCGTCCCTGCCGGTCGAGCCGCCGGCCCAGCCGCACAACGAACACCCCTGCGCCTCGTACGTCCTGCGCGTCAACGGCACCGACCGGCCCGTCACGGACGCCTGGATCGGTGAGTCGCTGCTCTACGTGCTGCGTGAGCGCCTGGGGCTCGCCGGCGCCAAGGACGGTTGCTCGCAGGGCGAGTGCGGTGCCTGCTCCGTGCAGGTCGACGGCCGTCTCGTCGCCTCCTGCCTGGTGCCGGCTGCGACCACGGCCGGCTCGGAGGTCCGTACGGTCGAGGGCCTGGGTGAGCACGGGCAGCCGTCCGACGTGCAGCGGGCGCTCGCCGAGTGCGGAGCCGTACAGTGCGGCTTCTGTGTCCCCGGTTTCGCCATGACCGTGCACGACCTGCTGGAGGGCAACCACGCGCCCACCGAGCTGGAGACCCGCCAGGCGCTGTGCGGCAACCTCTGCCGCTGCTCCGGCTACCGCGGTGTGCTGGAGGCCGTCCGCAGGGTCGCCGACGAGCGCGCCGAGGCCGCCGCGGCCCTGGAGGAGGACCGGGCGCAGCAGCAGCCCGACCCGGCCACGGCGAACATCCCGCACCAGACGGGCCCGCACGACCCCCACAACCCGTATGACCCCCACAACCCGTACGACCCGTACGGCGACGGCGGTGGCAGCGACAGCGGCGGCGGAAGGGCGATGGCATGACGGAGATGGGCGGGATGGCAGGGATGGGTGGAATGGCGGGTGGCACGGGCGCGGGTGACATCCCGGCGTCCGTCATCACCGCCTCCCTCGTGCCGCCCGCCGTCCCCGAGACACCGCCGCACGGCCTCGGGGTCTCCCTCCCGGCCGCCGACGCGGTCGCCAAGGCACAGGGCACCTTCCCGTACGCCGCCGACCTGTGGGCCGAGGGCCTGCTGTGGGCCGCCGTGCTGCGCGCCCCGCACCCGCGCGCCCGCATCCTGTCCATCGACACCTCCACCGCGGCGACGATGCCCGGCGTGCGCGCCGTCGTGACGCACGCCGACGTACCGGGCGACGCCGCCCACGGCAGGGGCGTCGCGGACCGGCCCGTCTTCGCGTCCGACCAGGTCCGCCACCACGGCGAGCCGATCGCCGCGGTGGCCGCCGACCACCCCGACACCGCCCGGCTCGCCGCCGCGGCCATCGTCGTCGAGTACGAGCCGCTGGAGCCCGTCACCGACCCGGAGGCGGCGTTCGGCGCCGAACCGCTGCACCCCGACGGGAACCTGATCCGGCACATCCCGCTGCGCTTCGGCGACCCTGATGTCGTCGGCGAGGTGGTCGTCGAGGGGCTGTACCGCATCGGCCGGCAGGACCCCGCCCCCATCGGCGCCGAGGCCGGGCTGGCCGTGCCCCGCCCGGACGGCGGCGTCGAGATCTACACCGCCTCCACCGACCCGCACCACGACCGCGACCTGGCCGCCGCCTGCTTCGGACTGGAGCCGGAGCGGGTGAAGGTCGTCGTCACGGGCGTCCCCGGCGCGATGGGCGACCGCGAGGACGTCGGTACGCAGATCGCGCTCGGCCTGCTGGCGCTGCGCACCGGCCACCCGGTCAAGCTCGCGGCGACCCGCGAGGAGTCCTTCCTCAGCCACGTCCACCGCCACCCCACCCTGCTGCGCTACCGCCACCACGCGGACGCCGAGGGCAAGCTGGTGAAGGTGGAGGCCCAGATCCTGCTGGACGGCGGCGCGTACGCCGACTCCTCCGGGGAGGCCCTGGCCGCGGCCGTGGCGTTCGCCTGCGGCCCGTACGTCGTCCCGCACGCCTTCGTCGAGGGCTGGGCCGTTCGCACCAACAACCCGCCCTCCGGCCATGTGCGCGGCGAGGGCGCGATGCAGGTGTGCGCCGCCTACGAGGGGCAGATGGACAAGCTCGCGGCGAAGCTCGGGCTCGACCCCGCCGAGCTGCGCATGCGCAACGTGATGGCGACGGGCGACCTGCTGCCCACCGGCCAGACCGTGACCTGCCCGGCCCCGGTCGCCGAACTCCTGCGGGCGGTCCGCGACTACCCGCTGCCCGCCCTGCCCAAGGACGACCCCGAGGACGACTGGCTGCTGCCCGGCGGCCCCGACGGCGCCGGCGAGCCCGGCGCGGTGCGGCGCGGCGTCGGCTACGGCCTCGGCATGGTCCACATGCTCGGCGCGGAGGGCGCGGACGAGGTCTCCACGGCCACGGTCAAGGTCAGCGGTTCGGTCGCCACGGTGATCTGCGCGGCGGTCGAGACGGGCCAGGGCTTCACCACCCTGGCGCGCCAGATCGTCCAGGAGATCCTCGGTATCGAGGAGGTGCACGTCGCCCCCGTCGACACCGACCAGCCCCCGTCCGGCCCGGCCGCCCACAGTCGCCACACCTGGGTCTCCGGCGGCGCGGTGGAGCGCGCGGCACGCATGGTGCGCACGCAGCTGCTCCAGCCGCTGGCCCACCAGTTCGGGATGTCGACGGAGCTGCTGACGATCGCCGACGGCAAGATCACGTCGTACGACGGAGTGCTGAGCACGACCGTCGACGAGGCGCTCGACGGCAAGGAGCTCTGGGCGACGGCCCAGTGCCGCCCGCACCCCACCGAGCCCCTCGACGACACGGGCCAGGGCGACGCGTTCGTCGGCATGGCCTTCTGCGCGGTCCGCGCGGTGGTGGACGTCGACGTCGAGCTCGGCTCGGTGCGCGTGGTGGAGATGGCGGTGGCCCAGGACGTCGGCCGCGTCCTCAACCCCGCCCAGGCCAGGGCCCGCATCGAGGCCGGCATCACCCAGGGCGTGGGCGCGGCCCTGACGGAGAACCTCCGCACCAGCGGCGGCCAGGTCCGCCGCCCCGACCTCACCGGCTACGCCCTGCCGACGGCGCTGGACGCGCCCGAGGTGCACATCGTCAAGCTGGTCGAGGAGCGCGACGTCGTCGCCCCCTTCGGCGCGAAGGCGATCAGCGCGGCCCCGGTCGTGACCTCCCCGGCGGCGGTCGCGGGCGCGGTGCGCGCCGCCACGGGCCGCCCGGTCAACCGGCTGCCGATCCGGCCGCAGACGGCCGCGGCGGCGGTGACGGCCGTGACGCAGGAGGCCTGAGAGGCTGAGTACCCGTACTCAAGCGGATGTCATCCCCTGTCACTAGGCTGTGACGGGTCGCGACGGGGATGACATTGAGGGGTGGGGCGAAGTGGGCTCGGGAACGGGACCGGCGGCGGGTGGACTGGAAGCGGAGCTCGAGTCGCTGCGGCGGTTCCGCGGCCGGATCGAGGGCATCCTCACCGCCCTCCAGGGCACGGAGGCCCACCCCGACCGCGTCGCCGACAACCACCTCGTGCCGGCCCAGCTCGGCGTGGGCTTCGCCGAGGTGGAGTCGCTCAACGGCGCGTACAACGACGTCCACGGCAAGCTGAAGACGCTCTGCGGCCTGCTGAACGACCAGATCGAGGCCCTGGGCACGGCCGTCCACGCCGCCCGCGTCGGCTACGCCAACGTCGACGAGGACCTGCGCGCCCGCCTGGCCGCCATCCAGGCCCGCACCCTGGCCCTCTACGACCCCCGCCTCGACCCCCACGCCCCCAGGTCCGCCCCCCACCCGGCCCCGCAGGCCGCACCGCCGCGGCCGAAGGGCAGCGACGAGGGGAGCATCTGATGACGCTTCCGCCGCCGCCGCCGCCGCCGGCGCCGCCGTCCCCGTCCCTGTCCCCGTCCCCGCTCCTGCCGAAGCCGGTGAGCGGGCTGGTGATCGCGTCGGACTTCGAGTCGAAGACGCACGACGAGCTGTGCGCGATGGTGGACGGGGCGCAGGTGGATCGTACGAACCTGATGTCCGCTCGCCTGGCCGCCGCGGCGCAGTCGCTGGCGGAGGTGGGGGAGGACCTGAAACGGCACATGGCGGGGGTGTCATGGGAGGGCGAGGCGGGCCACGCCTTCCGAATGTGGGGCGGCGACCTGGCGAACGCGACGTTGCGGCTGGGCGAGCTGAGCGGGAGCGCGGGGTCGTGGATGGGGCATGCGGCGGCGACACTGGCGACAGTGAAGTCGTCGATGCCGAGGCCGTCCTTCGACGCCCGTTCGACGTTGGAGGCGTATCAGAAGTCCCGCCCGGGCCAGGTGGGGCGTGTGCCGTCGCCTCTGGAGTCGGACCAGTCGGGCGGCGTGAAGCCGGTGTCGGGTCCGTCGCAGCGTCAGGCGTACGAGGCGCAGCAGCGGCTGGACGCGGACCGGGCGGAGGCGGCACGCCTGATGCGGAAGCTGGCGGACTCGTACGCGTGGTCAGCGCATCAGATTGCGGAGGCGCCTCGGCCTACGTTTCGGCCGATGCCGGGGTTTGGCGACCCTGACGGCGTGCTGGGCCGGGAGTACATCCCGAACCCCGCCGGGGTGGCGGGGCCCGGTGTCCCCGCCGGCCAGAGTGGTTCGGTGGCGATGCCGTACATCGAGCACAAGCCGCAGGGAGTCCCAGCGGACGGTCTCGGGACGGCGAATCCCGCCATGCCCACGGCTTGGGGGTTCCATCCGGGGCCGCGGGTGGCCCCGATGGAGGTCGACGGCGTAACGATCGCACCCCACCTGCCCGTGCCCCCCGCGACGAACACAGCCGTTCCACCGGCTTCGATCGATCCGCCGAGCGTCCTTCCGGTGACCGCCGTGCCCGGAATCCCGCCGACGGGTCCGTTGAGCCGGATGCCGGCAGGAACGGAACGGGGAGGTGTTCCCGCAGCTCCTAGGCGTGTGACCCCGCCGGGTGTGCCGGGACGAGGCATCGCGGGCCCACCTGCCTCAGCCGTTCCACGAGACGGGGTGTTCGGCGGCCGCCCCATCAGTCGGCCCGTCGCGCCACCGTCCTCTCAGCTTCCCCGTGGCACGGTCATCGGAACCGAACCGGGACAGGCCCGTTCGCAGGCAATGTTCCCGCCCGCAGCCGGCGCCTCTCCGGGCGCCCCGCCGCGGGGAGGGGGCGGCGGTGGCAACGGGCGTCGCCTGGCCACCGAGCGTGGCGGGATCGTCGGCGGCCGCGTGGAGCGACGCGGCGGACCGGACGCGGACCGGACGTTCACCCCGGGAGGCGCCGGTTTGGTACGCGCTGCCGAGCCCAACCGCCCGCCGGGGACCGGAAGGCAGAGCCGCAGGCCTGACTACCTGGTCGAGGACGAGGAATCGTGGCCTCGCGGTAGTCGTCGTGTCGTTCCTCCCGTCATCGAGTGACATCGGACAAGGGCATGCACCAGAACAAAGGGGCTGCGGCCCGACTCTGGAAGCGAGGGGCGTGCGGCATCGCCGCGCTCGGTCTACTCGTGGTCTCAGCAGGGCCGGCTCAGGCCGAGTCAATCCGTTCACGTCAGTGGTACCTCGACGCGATGCACGCCGAGGAAATGTGGAAGGAAAGCACCGGTGCCGGCGTGACCGTGGCGGTGGTGGACACAGGCGTTGACCCCGAACTTCCCGATATTCAGGGGCAGGTGCTCGAAGGAAGGGACTTCTCAGGTCTCGAAGGAGGCGCCCACACGGATTACGACGGGCACGGGACCGATATGGCCGTCATCATCGCCGGCACAGGCCGGGGTGACGGCGGATCGGGCACATACGGCCTCGCGCCAGGCGCCAAGATCCTGCCCCTGCGCTTTGCGAACGCCGATGCTTCGGCCAGGGGATTTCGCTCGATCGGCACCATGGCGCCGGCCATCCGCTATGCGGCGGACTCCGACGCGAAGATCATCAACATCTCGCAGGCCGGCCCGGGAGACGACCCGGCCGTTGCCCGTGCGGTCGAGTACGCCTTGTCCAAGGGGAAGCTGGTCTTCGCCGGCGTCGGGAACTCCGGACGGAAGGGCAATCCGGTTCTCTTCCCCGCCGCCTACCCAGGCGTGGTGGGAGTCGCCGCGGTGGACGCGAATATCAAGGCGACGGACGAATCGGAGCGCGGGCAGCAGGTGGACCTCGCGGCACCGGGCGACGACATCGTGACGGCCTGCCGTGGTGGCACCGGGCTATGCCGCGGCCATGGAACAAGCGCGGCCACCGCCCTGGCCTCGGCCTCCGCCGCCCTGGTCTGGGCCGCGCACCCCAGCTGGACGGCCAACCAGGTGTTGCGTGTGCTCATCAACACCGCCGGTGGCCCCAAGAGCGGCGAGCGGCGCAGTGACACCATCGGGTACGGCGTCGTCCGCCCCCGTATCGCCCTCCAGAGCCCCGGCGACCCCGGCCCCGCCGACACCAGCCCCCTCCCCGAGCTCGCCGCAGGCGACAAGGCGGAGGCACCGCGCCACGCCGGTGCCCCGGAGTCCGGTGCCGGCAAGGACGACTTCGATCGCACCATGCTCGTGGCGGGTATCGGCGCCGCGGTCGTCACGGCGGTGGGCGTGGCCGTTCTCGCGGTGCGACGTCGGCGGAGGGCCCTGCCTCGCTAGGTTCGCCGCGGGCCGGTCACAGCTTGCGTGCCCAGCGCCAGATCCACCCCGAGCTGAGAACCACCTTCTGCAGGGCGTTGCTCATGTCCCGCGTGTCCAACTGCTTGACCTTGTGCAGGCGGCCGTCGGCTCCCCGCTCGTACGTCCAGTGCGCCGTGTACCCCCTGCCGCGGCCGTACCCCTTCGACCAGCTCATGTTGCCACTGGTGGTGATCCACCGTTCCTGAAGAACACGCGCTTCGCGCAGCGCCGGGTCCAAGCGCAGCCGGATCTTCAGTCTCTGGTTCTCCCGTTCGCCGAAGGCGCGGAACTCGACCCGCCACTCCGCCGCCACGTCGGCCTTCTCCCAGGGGTTGGCCTTGCGCACGCGGTAGGGCACGGCCGGGCCGTTGATCGCGAGCAGCGCGTCCCGGAGTTCCGTGGCGGAGCGCGGTACGGCATCGCTGTCGGGGTACTTGGTGCCGCGGATCCTGTCCCACAGAGCGCCCATCGCTAGACCCCCGCCCCGGTGCTCGGACGCACCGTGCGCACGAAGTCCTGGAAGTCTCCGAGAGCGGTGTCGTGCCGGTCCGCGGTGGTGGTCAGGGCCAGCCGGATCACCGCCCGTTCGCGCGAGTCCGCGGCGTCCAGCATGGACAGATACACCTGGGACTGGGCGAGCTCGTGGTGCGCGTCCCCGATGCGGGTCGCGAAGGCCAGCCGCTGGATCAGGGCGGGTGCGTCCGGGGAGCCGACCTCGCGGCGATCGGTCACCGCGACCGACTCGGCCATCTCGAGCAGACGCCGCACCGATTCTTCGGCGAGCTCGTCCAGCGTCGCCGTGTCCGGTCGGTACTCGCCGTCGACGGTGATACTGGGGGCGAATCCGGCATCCTCCCGCGGACGCACCGCGGCGAAGGCCACCCCCGAGGCGCCGTTCCCTTCAGGGTCGGCCGGGAGCCAGCCCTCGGGCAGGCGGAATTCGATCGGTACCGGCAGTGACGTCGCCATCCCGGCACTCCTTCCTTCCAGGGGAAGCGGATCAGAACCAGCTGCTTATGGCGTCGGCCGCATGGGCGACGGCCTTCTTGAACTTGTGGGGATCGACGGTGATCTCGATTCCCACGGCACCGCCGAGGGGAGCGGAGGCGCCCGTCTTGGTGCCGAACTTCAACCTTCCGGTCGTCTCGTCTTTCAAGTAGCCCCATTTGGCCTCGGCGCCGGGACCGGCCCACCCCTCGGCCGTCCCGCCGATGCTGATTCCGGCGACCTCGAACCCCCCGGCCACGGTCCCCTTCGCCCCGTGGAACCTCTTCGCTCCGAAGCCGACCTCGTCCTTGGTCGCTTTGGCGGTGACTCCGGCCTCGCCGCCGGCGAACCCCTCGGCGCGTACGTAGCGGGGCCTGTGCCCATCGTCCTCGCGTATTTCGGCCATGGCCCGCCCGCCCACGGAGACTTCGCCCGCGCCGCTGGCCCCCTTGTTGCTGAAGCCGTAGTTCGCCGTGGCTCTCGCTCCCGCGTAGGCGTCCCCCAGCACCGAGACGTCGGTCTGCCCGTCGGTCAGCTTTCTCTCCGCGGTGATATGGCCCAGGTCGCCGTACAGCTTGAGCCTGCCCTGCTTGCCGTACGAGGGGCCGTCGGTCACGTCGAAGCCGTAATCGGGACCGGACTTCGTGATCTTCCACCCGTCTGTCTTCATCGAGGAGACCTCCGGTGCCCCCGCCTTCGCCAAGTCGCTTTCGGCGTCGGCGTTGAAGCCGCCGAAGCCCGCCGCGCGTATCAGCGCCCGCCGGACGCTCTGGTCGGCCTCGTCCACGGCCCGTACCGCCTTGGCGATGCCGTCGGTCCATTCCTGGGCCTTCCGCCGGGCGTCGGCGGCCAGCCGGGGGTGGTCAGGGTCGTGCCGGAGGGCCTGCTTCTCCTGTTCGGACAGCTTGTCGAAACCGACGTAGGTGGCCCGGCCCGAGCCGTCGACCTTGTAGTCCTTCGCCTCGGCATCGGCCACCAGGTCCTTCACCGCCTTCTGCAGCCGGGAAAGCTCGGTGTGCCCCTGCTTCAGGAGCCCGGCGACGGCCAGGGCCTCCGTCCTGGCAGCGGCGTATTCGGCGGCGGTGATCGCGGAGCCGTTCTGCTGCGCGATGGCGGCCTGTCCTTGCCAATTGCCGTTGGCCAGGGCGTGCTGGACGTTCTTGACGTAGTCGTCCTTCAGCTCGCCGAATCGCTTTCCCATCCTCTGCCACACCTCGGAGGCGTTCAGCAGCGGTGAGAGGTCGGCGGTCATCACGTCGTCGTAGCTCAGTGGCACGGTCGCCCCCCTGTCGCCTGTCACCACTGGTCTATACGGCTGCGCAACGGGCCCGGCCCCGGGGTCACCGTGCCGAATTCCGCCCCTGTGGCGAGGTCCTGGCCCCGTAGGAGGGCGTGCGTGCCGCGCAGCGCGTTCAGCTCCTGGTCCAGCCGGCTCATCAGGGCGGTCGCCTGTGACTGCCAGATGGTCATCGCTTCCGACAGTCCGTTGTTGAGCGCCCAGGCGGACAGCCCGCGCAGCCCGGCGTCCGGCTTCAGGAGGTTCGAGTGCGGGATCGCCGGACCGGCCAGGGGCGGCCGCGCCGTGTCACCGCCCTCGCCGATGCGGCCGGCGGCCTCGGTGTCCGGCAGGAGATGCTGTTCCATGAAGGTCACGGCCCGCCGCTTGTCGCTCGCGGAGCTCGCCAGCGTCCCCTGACCGACGGGTCCTAACGGTCTCTCCGCGGAATCCCCGGAACTCATAGACGACCCAACCCCCCTGTGTGCGCCTTCGCCTCTTCAGTCACCTCTTCAGCGCCGAACAGCGCCGTGCGGGTGCCTGGCGCGTACCTTACAGAACTTGTGTTCTGGCCCTACTCCCGTGGTTTCAGGCGGCTCAGCGTGTAGCCCGTGCCCGTGGGGTCGAGGGGTTTTGTGGCCTGTTTGAAGAGGTGTTCGGCGCGTTCGTAGGACAGGCGGCGGCGGCCCGTGTGGGGGCAGAGGTCGGCCGGGGGCGGGGTGCGGGCCGGGGCCGGGCGGCGGTCCGAGAGGAAGAGCGGGCCCCGGGTGCGGCCCTCGACGAGGGTGGGGAGGAGGGCCGCGGTGCTGTCGCGCCAGGTCAGCCATGTCGTGCCCGTGCGGGCGCGGCGGCCCGGGAGGTCGAGGTCCTCGACGTTCAGGGCCAGCGCCGTGGCCGCCCCCGCCGCCGACTCGTGCAGGAGATGCCACAGGGCGCGTTCGCGGAGGGCGGGGCCCGGGTGGCTCCACAGCGCCGCCAGTTCGGTCCGGCCGATCGCCGGTGCGGGGGAGCGGGTGACGGCACGCCGGCCGAGGTGGGCTCCCAGGTCCTCCAGGGACGCCCATGTGCCGAACGACCGCACCGCCGAGCGGTGGCGGTTCCACGTCCTGGCCGCCGCCCCGCCCCACGCCGCCGCGAACACCCGCACCACCTCCCCGGCGGTCAGGGACGCCAGCGGCAGGTCGTCGCCCAGGGTGCGGCACAGACGGCGCAGCGTCTGGCCGTACGAGCGGATCGTCGCGGCGTCCAGGTCGTCCCGTGCGAGGAAGTCGTGGACCGCCGCGCCCAGGGTGACGACTCGGGCACCGGCCCCCAGCGCCTCCGCGCGGCCGTTCAGGAAGGCGCGTTCCGCCGCGTTCCCGGTCAGTGACGCGGCCCGGCGGAACTCCCGGCGGGCCTCCTCGTGCCGTCCGAGCTTGGCCAGCAGGTCGCCCCGGACGCCCGGCAGGAGGTGGTAGTCGCGCAGCGCGGGGTCGGCCGTGAGGGCGTCGGCCAGGTCGAGGCCCGCCCGCGGGCCGTGTGCCATGCCGACGGCCACCGCCCGGTTCAGCCGTACGACGGCGGTGGGCAGCAGCCGCACCAGCGCCTCGTACAGGGTGGCGATCCGCGCCCAGTCCGTGTCCTCGGCGGTACGCGCCTGGGCGTGGCAGGCGGCGATCGCGGCCTGCAGGACGTACGGACCCGGTGCGGAAGCCGTGCCTCCGGCCGCCTCGCGGGCCCGCAGCAGGGCCGTGAAGCCGCGGCGGACGAGCAACGGGTCCCAGCGGCCCCGGTTCTGCTCGTGCAACTGGACGGGTTCGCCGGACGGACCCGTGCGCGCGGCCGCGCGGGACGCCTGGAGCTCCATCAGCGCGACCAGGCCGTGCGCCTCGGCGTGGTGCGGTGCCAGTTCGGCCAGCAGCCGGCCCAGCCGCAGCGCCTCGAGGCAGAGCCCCGGGCGCATCAGGTCGTCCCCGGCGGTCGCCGCGTAGCCCTCGTTGAAGACGAGGTAGACCACACCGAGCACGGACGACAGGCGCTCGCCCAGCTCCGGCCCGGCGGGCAGCTCGAACGGCACCCCCCGCTCGGCCAGCGTCCGCTTGGCCGCCGCGATGCGCCGGGCGATCGTCGTCTCGTCGACGAGGAACGCCCGCGCGATCTCCCCGGCCGTGAGGCCGCCCAGCAGCCGCAACGTCAGCGCCACGCGCGCGTCCATGGGCAGGACCGGGTGGCAGGAGATGAACATCAGCCGCAGGACGTCGTCCTGCTCGGGGTCGACGGGCTCGACGGGGTCGTCGGGGTCGACGTGGTCGACGTGGTCGGCCCGTGCCTCCGGCGTCTCCCGCGCCAGCAGTTCCCGCTTCCGTTCCAGCAGCCGGTCCCGTCGGATGCGGTCGACGGCCCGGCGCCTGGCGGTGGTCATCAACCAGGCGCCGGGGTTCGCGGGAACGCCCGACAGCGGCCACTGTTCGAGCGCGGCGACGAGCGCGTCCTGGGCGAGCTCCTCCGCCAGGCCGACGTCGTGGACCAGCCGCGTCAGCGCGGCCACGATCTTCGCGGACTCGAGCTTCCAGACCGCGTCGACCGCGCCGTGGACGTCCTTCGTGGACATGGTGCGGGGCCGGTCAGGGGCCGAAGACCTGCTGGACCACGCTCTCGCCGTCGCCGACGATCCGGCGGAAGCGGCGGGCGAGCTCGATCGCCTCCTCCTTGGTGCGCACCTCGATCAGCGCGAAGCCGGCCACCGCCTCCTTCGCCTCCGCGAACGGGCCGTCCGTCACCGTGATCTCGTCGCCCGCCGACGTCACCCGGACGCCGCCCGGCTCGAGCCCGCCGGTGGCCAGCAGCACGCCCGCCGCCGTCAGCTCCTCCACGAACAGCGCCATCTCCGCAAACAGCTTCTCGTCGGGCGCGGTGTCCGTCGGCTTGGTCGTCATCAGGTAGCGCATCGTCTTCTCCTCCGTCGTCGTGCGGTTCTCACCCACACGTCGCGCAGCCTATGTGACAGGGAATCAAGCAGGCCCAGAAGAAGAGGACGACGGCCGGCCCGGAGCGGCGTTCCCTGTCACATCGGCCGGTCGACGTACGGGTGGGAGCCGGTCGGGAAGACACGGACCGGACACGAGAGCAAAGGATGCGCCATGCCGAAGTTCGCCACCGTCGAGGACTACTGCGCCGCCCTCCCCGCCGCCCAGCGCGCGATCACGGACGCGCTGCTGCCGCTCGTCGAGCGGGCGCTGCCGGCGGCGGGCGCGGTCTGGCACGGTCACCCCGTGTGGAGCCTGGGCGGCGCCCCGGGCAAGTCCCCGGTCTGCTACGTCAAGGCCTACGGCGCCCACGTCTCGTTCGGCCTCTGGCGGGGACAGGAGATCGCCGACGCGTCCGGTCGTCTGGAGCCCGGCGCCCGGGCGATGGCGGCCGTGAAGCTGCGCACGGCGGACGACATCGACGGCGCGCTGTTCACCGAGTGGCTGCGCCTGGCCCGCGGGCTGGAGGCCGCGGCGGCGGCCTGATCAGCGGCAGCGGCGCCGGTAGTAGGCGTAGGTGAGGGCCAGCACCAGCGGCCCCCACAGGGCGAACAGCCCGCTGACGACGTTCGCCAGCAGCTCCCACCAGGCGTTGCCGTAGGGCGGGGTCGAGCGGCCCGCCAACGTGAAGGTGCACAGCACCCAGTCGACCAGCAGCGCGGTCAGGACGAGGCCCGCCAGGGTGGCGGGCACGATCACGGCGATCGGCGGTACGCGCCGGCCGCCGACGAGCGGGACGCGCTCGGGCACGACCTCACCCCAGGGGCGTACGAGCCCGAAACACAGCAGCGCGAACGCCTCGGACAGCAGGCTCAGCCCGAAGACGTAGGGAATGGTGTACCAGAGCGGCCACGTCGAGGGCGGGAGCTCGACACCCATCGTGAAGCCGAACGCGAAGGGCAGCCGCCAGAGGCAGACCGGCAGCCCGAGCAGGGGGATGAGGCGGGCGACGTGCTCCGCCCGGAGCGGGACGGGCCGAGCGGTCCGTGGGGTGCGGATGGTCATGATCCCAGCGTGTCCGGGTGGCGCGGGCCGGGGATCGGGCCCGGGAGTGATCGTTCTCCGCCGTCCGGCGGAGTCCGGACGCGCGCCGTCGCTCCTCGGGCGTACGTGCCTGAGCCCCGCGTCAGCCCACGTACAGGTACAGCGCCAGCCCCACCGGGCCCGGGCAGGCGAGGGCGCCGACGACCGCCGAGCGGGTGGCGGCGGTCAGGCCGAAGAGCTTCAGGCCGTGCCAGGCGGCCGCCAGGACGAGCCCGGCCGCCGCGAGGAAGCCGGCCACTTGCAGGAGGAGGCCGCCGACCGCGGCGCCCTCGGCCGCGCTCCAGACCGCGATCATCAGCACGACCACCAGGCACAGGCCGACCGCCTGCGCGGTGACGGCCCACAGCACGATGGCGAGGGTCGTCATGAACCCCTCGCGCCGCGTGGGGCGAGCGGGCTGGGCGGGGCGAGCGGGGTACGTGTTCATGGAGTGCATCCTGCGCGGGCGTACGCACCGGGGGCATGAGTACCGCTACTCAGCCTCCCCCCGTTCCCGGACGGGAGGCTGAGTACGGTCGCGGAGGCCGTGGCGGGAATCGAACCCGCGTAACTCGCTTTGCAGGCGAGCCCCTGGGCCACTCGGGCACACGGCCGTGTCGTCGCTCATGGCGCCCACGGCGTCCACGGCGACTCATGGCTTCCATGGCGTCCATGGCTTCCATGGCGTCGTTCTTACGGGCATGACCATAGAGCGATATGCCAGGGGCCTCAATGGGCCGGACGGCCGTGGCACAAGACCGCCATGTGCCGTTCATACACGCCGCGTTGATCGTCGCCGCTACGCTTCACGACCCCTCCTCCAGGAACTCCTCCACCAGCGGACGGAACAGGTCCGGCTCGTCCGCCCACGGGCACCGGTAGGGCAGTTCCGCCGAGTCGTACGAGGTGTAATGCGATATAAGTCCACCATGTCGGATAGATGCGGTGATCCAAAAGCAACCCACTGCCACTCACCCCACTAACCCAAATTCCGCTTATGATTTCGTCGTGTTCGACTCCCGGCACATCAAGACGTTCCACGCGGTGGTCACCGCGGGGTCCTACTCGGCCGCCGCCCGCGCCCTCGGCTACACCCAGCCGGCGATCACCCAGCAGATGAAGGCGCTCGAACGGTCCGTCGGTACGCCCCTGTTCACGCGGGTCGGCCGGCGCATGCGGCTGACCGAGGCCGGCGAGGCGCTGGCCCGGCACGCCGAGACGATCCTCGCCAGCCTCTCCGCCGCGCAACAGCAAATGAGCTCCCTGACGCGGCTGCGCGCCGGGCGCGTGCGCGTGTGCGCCTTCCCCAGTGCCGGGGCCACCCTCGTCCCCGAGGCGCTCGCCCGCCTCGCCGCCGAGCACCCGGGCGTCCGGGTGGAGCTCCAGGAGGCCGAACCGCCGGACTCGCTGCGCCGGGTCGTGCGCGGGGAGTGCGACATCACCCTCGCCTTCACCTATCCCGGCCTGCGCGAACAGGTCCCCGAGGAGCTGGTGGAGATACCCCTCTTCGAGGACCAGCTGACCGTGCTGCTGCCGCAGGGCCACGCCCTCGCGCGCCGCCGGGCCGTCAAGCTCAGCGACCTGGCGGGGGAGCGCTGGATCGCCGGCTGTCTGCGCTGCCGCACCAACTTCCTGCACGAATGCGCCGAGCAGGGATTCGCGCCCGACATCGCGTTCACGACGGACGACAACCTCGTGGTGCAGTCGCTCGTCGCCGAGGGTCTGGGCGTGGCCATGATGCCGGCGCTCGTGCTGTCCTTCCTCCGCCACGACCGGATCACCGGGCGCCCCCTGGAGCCGGCCGCGCGCCGCCACGTCTCCGCGTACGCCCTCCGGGACCATCTGCGCATCCCCGCCGTCGCGCTCGTCCTCGACGAGCTCAAGGCGGTCGCCGCCCGTCGCGTGGGGTGCTGACCGGCGTTCCCGAAACGCGTGAGCGTGCGTCCGACCCATAAGCGGGAGTTGGTGGTACGGCAAAGAACTGTCGTTGGACGTGATGGATCAACCACCTCGACGCTGCACCCATGACCACACCTACCGCACCCCTGACGACCGCGCGGCTCGGTCAGTTCGTCGCCGACGTCCGGGAGGTCGTAGGCCGCGGCCTGCCGCCCGACACGACGGCGTACCTCGTCGGAGAGCGGCTCGCGGTCCACCTCGGCGCTCCCGATCTGCTCACCCCCGAACAGTGCGAGGGCGACCCCGAGCGCTACCGCCAGCACATCCTCCACGCCGAGAGCGACGGCAGCTTCTCCGTCGTCGCGCTCGTGTGGATGCCGGGCCAGCGGACGTCCGTCCACGACCACGTCTCCTGGTGCGTCACCGGCGTCCACCAGGGCACCGAGAGCGAGCGCCGCTACCGGCTCGTCCCCGACGGCCTGAGCTCCCGGCTGGTCGCCACCGAGGACGTCGTCAATCGGCAGGGCGACGTCTGCGGCTTCGCGCCGCCCGGCGACATCCACCGGGTGCGCAACGCCTGTTCGTCCGTCGCCATCTCCCTCCACGTCTACGGTGCCGACGTCTCACGCCTGGGCTCCAGCGTCCGGCGCGTGTACGACCTGCCGGCCGACGACCTCTGATGGCCGTCCTCCACACGCGGGTCACGAGCCCGCCCGCCCCGCCGCGCCCGAAGGCCCCCGGAGCCCTCCCCGGCCTCGCCATGGCGGCCGGCGGGGTCGCCCTGGCCTGGGGCGTCCACACACTCCTGCCCGTCGTCCCCATGCTCACCGCCGCCGTCGTCCTGGGCATCGCCGCCGCCCATCTGCCGGGCGTGCGGGCGCGGGTGCGCGGGGCCGGCAAGCCGGGGCTGACGCTCGCGGGCAAGCGGCTGATGCGGATCGGCGTCGTCCTGCTCGGGCTCAAGCTCAGCCTGGACGACGTGCTCGGGCTGGGCTGGGCCACCGTCGCGATGGTGCTCGCGGTGGTCGCCGCCACCTTCTTCGGCACCCTGTGGCTCGGCCGCCGGCTCGGGCTGCGCGGCGACCAGCCGCTGCTGATCGCCACCGGCTACTCTATCTGCGGCGCCTCCGCGATCGGCGCGGTCAGCGAGGTCTCGGGCAGCGACGAGGAGGACGTGGCCACGTCCGTGGCGCTGGTGACGCTGTGCGGCACCCTCGCCATCGCCGTACTGCCGCTGCTGCACCACCCGCTCGGGCTCGGCGACGCGCAGTTCGGCCGCTGGGCCGGGGCGAGCGTCCACGACGTGGGCCAGGTCGTGGCCACGGCCCAGACCGCCGGACAGGCCGCGCTCAGCGAGGCCGTCCTGGTCAAGCTGATGCGGGTCGCGCTGCTCGCCCCGCTCGTGGCCGCCGTGGCGGTGTCCGTGCGCGGCCGCCGCCGCGCGGCCGCCACGGCGTCCGGCAAGCGGCCGCCGCTCGTCCCGCTCTTCGTGCTCGGCTTCCTGGCGGCCGTCGCCCTGAGGACGACCGGATGGCTGTCCGCCGGCGCCCTCGACGCCGCCCAGCACGCCCAGGAGCTGCTGCTGGCCGCCGCGCTCTTCGGCCTCGGCAGCGCGGTGCACCTGCCCACGCTGGTGCGTACCGGGGGGCGCGTCGCGGCGCTCGGGCTGAGCTCGTGGATCGTGATCGCTGGTGCCTCGTACGGCGGGGTGCTGCTCACGACCTGAGCGGGGTGCTGCTCACGACCTGAGCGGGGCGCGCACCCGCGACCTGAGCGGGGCGCGCACCCGCGATCGAGGCCCGGGCGACGCCGCCCGGGCCTCTCGCGCATCCCGGGCCCCACCCGTCGCGGGCCCTGCGGACTAGGCCCTTCGGACCATGGAATTCCGTTCGTCCGGCCGGGGCCGGGACCGGGTGTCCCTCCCTACGCTGGCGGCCATGACCGCAACCGACGCCGAAGGCACCACGACAGAAGGCCCCGCCACAGAAGGCACGACGACCACAGGCCCCGCCGCCGAACCCGACCCCGGCGGCGGCATACTCGGGCGCCGCTACCGGGCGCTCACCCTCGGCATCGTCTCCGTCGTCTCCCTGATCGCCTTCGAGGCGAGCGCGGTCAACACCGCGATGCCCGTCGCGGCACGCGCGCTCGACGGACTGGAGCTCTACGCCTTCTCCTTCTCCGCCTTCTTCACGGCGAGCCTGTTCGCCATGGCGCTGTCGGGGGAGTGGTGCGACCGCTCCGGACCGCTCGCCCCGCTCTTCACCGGCATCGCCGCCTTCGGCACCGGCCTGGTCGTCGCGGGCTCCGCGCAGCAGATGTGGACGTTCGTCGCGGGCCGCGGCATCCAGGGCGTCGGCGCCGGCCTGGTGATCGTCTCGCTGTACGTGGTGGTCGGCCGGGCGTACCCCGAGCGGCTGCGGCCGCTGGTCCTCGCCTCCTTCTCGGCGGCCTGGGTCGTCCCTGTGATCGTCGGCCCGGTGGTGGCGGGCACGGTCACCGAGCGGCTCGGCTGGCGCTGGGTGTTCCTGGCCATCCCGGTGCTGGTGCTGCTGCCGCTGGCCGTGATGCTGCCGGCGCTGCGCAAGCTGCCCGTCGGCGAGCGCACCGAGGCCATGGACCGCCGCCGCATCCTGCTGGCCCTCGCCGTGGCCACCGGCGCCGGGCTGTTGCAGTACGCCGGCCAGGACCTGCGCCCGCTCTCCGCGCTGCCCGCCGCCGCCGGGCTCGCCCTGCTCGTCCCCTGCGTGCTGCGGCTGCTGCCGGCGGGCACCTTCCGGGCCGGGCGCGGGCTGCCCTCGGTCGTGCTGCTGCGCGGTATCGCGCAGGGGTCCTTCCTGGCCGCCGAGAGCTTCGTCCCGCTGCTGCTGGTGACCGAGCGCGGCCTGTCGGCGACCCTCGCCGGGCTGTCCCTCACCGGTGGGGGGCTGACGTGGGCCCTGGGCTCGTTCACCCAGAGCCGGGCCCGCCTGGAGCCGTACCGCGCGCGTCTGATGAGCGTGGGTATGGCCCTGCTGGCGCTGGCCGTGGCCCTGACGCCGCTGGTGCTGATCGGCTCGGTGCCGGTGTGGATCGTGGCCGTCGCCTGGATCATCGGCGGCTACGGCATGGGCCTGACGATCTCCGGCGGCGCGATGCTGCTGCTCAAGCTCTCCAAGCCGGGGGAGGAGGGCGCGAACTCGGCCTCTCTCCAGGTGTCCGACGCGCTCGGCAGCATCGTCCTGGTGGGCCTGGCCGGTGTGCTCTTCGTCTCGTCCGGCGGCGGCTCGGTGGGCGGGGACGCGGCCGGCGGGGCGGCCCCGCCGCACGCCTTCGCGATCGTCTTCGCCCTCGCCTCGGCATCGGCGCTGGTGGGCTCGTACATCGCCACGCGGCTCGTCCCCCGCGAGCGGAATGTCCGACTCGAGAAGGCCGTGTGACCTCCGTCCCACCCTCGGGTGAGCCCCGCTTGTCCCACCCGGGACGGCGGGGCCGCGCAGGTAGGCTGTCGCGGTTGCCGATCGCCGAACCTCCCCCAGCCGCCGCTGGGGCACCCCCAGACGGAGACCGTGACTACCACCACAGCGAACCACCACCTCTCACCCGCCTTCCCCGGCCGGGCCCCCTGGGGTACCGCGAACAAGCTGCGCGCGTGGCAGCAGGGTGCGATGGAGAAGTACATCCAGACGCAGCCGCGTGACTTCCTCGCCGTGGCCACCCCGGGTGCCGGAAAGACCACCTTCGCCCTCACCCTCGCCTCCTGGCTGCTGCACCACCACGTCGTGCAGCAGGTGACCGTCGTCGCCCCCACCGAGCACCTGAAGAAGCAGTGGGCCGAGGCCGCGGGCCGCATAGGCATCCGGCTGGACCCCGAGTACAGCGCCGGCCCCCTCGGCCGCGAGTACCACGGCGTCGCCGTCACCTACGCGGGCGTGGGCGTGCGCCCCATGCTGCACCGCAACCGCAGCGAGCAGCGCAAGACGCTCGTCATCCTCGACGAGATCCACCACGCCGGCGACTCCCGCTCCTGGGGCGAGGCGTGCCTGGAGGCGTTCGAGCCGGCCACCCGGCGCCTGTGCCTGACCGGCACGCCCTTCCGCTCGGACACCAACCCCATCCCGTTCGTCACCTACGAGGAGGGGACCGACGGCATCCGCCGCTCCTCCGCCGACTACACCTACGGCTACGGCAACGCGCTGTCCGACGGCGTCGTCCGGCCGGTCATCTTCCTCTCCTACAGCGGCAACATGCGCTGGCGCACCAAGTCCGGCGACGAGCTGGAGGCCCGCCTCGGCGAGCCGATGACCAAGGACGCCGTCTCGCAGGCCTGGCGTACCGCCCTGGACCCGCGCGGCGACTGGATGCCGAACGTGCTGCGCGCCGCCGACCGGCGGCTGAGCGAGGTCCGCAAGTCCATCCCCGACGCCGGGGCCCTCGTGATCGCCTCCGACCAGGAGTCGGCGCGCGCCTACGCCAAGCTGATCCGCGAGATCACCGGCGAGGGCGCCACCCTCGTCCTCTCCGACGACTCCGGCGCCTCGCAGCGCATCGACGACTTCGCGGCCTCCGAGGACCGCTGGATGGTCGCCGTCCGCATGGTGTCCGAGGGCGTGGACGTGCCCCGGCTGGCGGTCGGCGTGTACGCCACGACGATCTCCACACCGCTGTTCTTCGCGCAGGCCGTCGGACGCTTCGTGCGCTCGCGCCGGCGCGGCGAGACCGCGTCGGTGTTCCTGCCCACCGTCCCGACGCTGCTGACCTTCGCCAACGAGATGGAGGTCGAGCGCGACCACGCGCTGGACAAGCCCAAGAAGGACGGCGACGACGAGAACCCGTACGCCGAGGAGGACAAGCTCCTCGCGGAGGCGGAGCGGCAGCAGGACGAGGACACCGGCGAGAGCGACCAACTCTCCTTCGAGGCGCTGGAGTCGGACGCCGTCTTCGACCGTGTGCTCTACGACGGTGCCGAGTTCGGCATGCAGGCGCACGCCGGCAGCGCGGAGGAGCAGGACTACCTCGGCATCCCCGGCCTGCTGGAGCCCGATCAGGTGCAGCTGCTGCTGCAGAAGCGGCAGGCCCGCCAGATCGCGCACAGCCGCAAGCGCCCCGACACCGAGGCCGACCTGCTCGAACTCCCGGCGGAGCGGCGGCCGGTGGTCACCCACAAGGAGCTGCTGGAACTGCGCAAGCAGCTCAACACGCTGGTCGGCGCGTACGTCCACCAGAGCGGCAAGCCGCACGGAGTGATCCACACCGAGCTGCGCCGGGTGTGCGGCGGCCCGCCCAGCGCGGAGGCGACGGCCGGTCAGCTCGCCGAGCGCATCAAGAAGGTGCGCGAGTGGGCCACGCGCATGCGCTGATGTGACGTGTCGTACGGGGCGTGGGTCCTCCCGGTGGGGGCCCACGCCCTGTCCATATGCTGGGAAGCACCCGCCAAAACCCGCGAATCACGGGCACCGTGACCGGATTGTGGGCAGACTCTTCCGCTGAGCGGACCGGCGGCGCTACGGTCCGCTCACGCACACGCCCCGTGGCAGCGCCGCCGCGGAGCGCAGCCGGATCATGCGTCAACGGCCGGCGGCCTCTCGTCGCGCGCTGCCGGACGGGACCGGTGGCGCAACACCCCACCGGGACGAGGGCCGCCTCTCATCGGAGGAGGGGCGTCGTGACCGCGGAGACTTCGCAGACGCTCGACAGAGGACTGCGCGTCCTCAAACTGCTCGCCGACACCGATCACGGTCTGACCGTCACCGAGCTGTCCACCCGGCTCGGCGTCAACCGCACGGTCGTCTACCGGCTGCTCGCCACCCTGGAGCAGCACGCACTCGTCCGCCGCGACATCGGCGGCCGGGCCCGGGTGGGCCTGGGAGTGCTGCGGCTGGGCCGCCAGGTCCATCCGCTTGTCCGCGAGGCGGCCATGCCCGCCCTGCGGTCGCTGGCCGAGGACATAGGGGCGACCGCCCACCTCACGCTCGTCGACGGCGCCGAGGCGCTCGCGGTCGCCGTCGTCGAGCCGACCTGGACCGACTACCACGTCGCCTACCGCACCGGGTTCCGCCACCCCCTGGACCGTGGTGCGGCCGGCCGGGCGATCCTCGCCGCGCGCCGCGGCGAGACCGACGCCCCCGGGTACGCGCTCACCCACGGCGAGCTGGAGGCCGGGGCGAGCGGGGCCGCGGCGCCGCTGCTCGGGGTGAGCGGGATCGAGGGGAGCGTGGGTGTGGTCATGCTCGCCGACTCCGTCCCCGAACGCGTCGGCGCGCGGGTCGTGGAGGCCGCGAAGGAGGTGGCGGACGCCCTGAGGTGACGCCCGGCACCCGCCCGGGCACCTCCGTGCGGGCGGCCCCGGGCCGCCCGCATGCCGCACCCGCCCCGGGAGTGAATTAGATTCGCAGCATGCCAGCTCCGTCCCAGCCCGCGCCGGGCGCGAAGAACACGGGTTCCCCCTCCGAGGGTGCCGACGACCGGGCCGCCCGGAAGAAGCGCGCCCGTACCCTCGCCGTGTGCGCCGCGCCCGTCGTCGCCCTGCTCGCGGTGGCGGCCGTCGTCCCGCTGCCGTTCGTCATCGCCCAGCCGGGCTCCACGACCGCGGACGTGCTCGGCGAGCACAAGGGCAAGCCGGTGATCTCCATCTCCGGCGCCCCGGTCCGCCGGACCACCGGACAGCTGCGCATGACCACCATCGAGGCCACCGGCCCGGACACCCCGATCCGCCTCGGCGACGTCGCGGACAGCTGGTTGCGCACCGACCGGGCCGTGATGCCGCGCGACTCCGTCTACCCCGCCGGGCAGTCCGACGAGGAGATCGAGCGGCACAACACCGCCGAGATGAGGAAGTCCCAGGACTCCGCGGCCCAGGCCGCGCTGCGCTATCTCCACCGCTCGCCCAAGGACGTGAAGGTGGAGCTCAGCCTGGCCGACGTCGGCGGGCCCAGCGCCGGACTGCTCTTCACCCTCGGCGTCATCGACAAGCTCGACGGCGACGGCCGCGGCGGCGACCTGACCGGGGGCCGCGACATCGCCGGCACCGGCACCATCGCCCCGGACGGCACGGTCGGCCCCGTCGGCGGTGTCTCGCTCAAGACGCAGGCGGCGCGCCGGGCCGGCGCCACGGTCTTCCTCGTGCCCAAGGGCGAGTGCTCGGACGCCGGGGCCGAGCTGCCCGCGGGCCTGCGGCTGGTCCCCGTCACCGACCTCAAGGGCGCCGTCTCCTCCCTCAGGGCCCTGGCGAGCGGCGGGAACGTTCCCTCCTGCCCGGCCTGACGCCGGTCCGCCCCGGCGGGACCGCGCCCGTTCAGTCCTCCGACGCCTGCTTGACCAGCGGGATGATCCTCAGGGGCACCGGGTTCTCCATGACGATCGCCGTGGAGGCCCGGACGATGCCCTCGAAGGCCACCACCCTGTCGATCACCCGCTGGAGGTCGGCGTTCGAGCGGGCCACCAGCCGGCAGAGCATGTCGCCGTGCCCGGTGGTGGTGTGCAGCTCCAGCACCTCCGGGACGGACGCCAGATGGGTGCGGACGTCCGCGCCCTGGCCCTGTTTGATCTCCAGCGTGGCGAAGGCGGTCACCGGATAGCCCAGCGCCGCCGGGTCGACGTCCGGGCCGAAGCCGCGGATCACGCCCTGGGACTGCAACCGGTCCAGCCGTGCCTGGACCGTGCCGCGCGCCACGCCGAGCCGCCGGGAGGCCTCCAGCACCCCGACGCGGGGCTCCTCGGCGAGCAGCTCGATCAGCCGCCCGTCCAAACGATCGATCACGCCGATCCGCCTCTCGTGGTCATCCTGCACACATAGCCCGGGTTACCCGGAGCATCGCTATGCATAATGCCCAGCGAAAACACAAACTATTGCGCACCTTGTGGTTCAGAGAGACCCTGCGGCCATGACTCAGACCACGGATCACACCCCGCACACCGCACGGCAGGCCGACCCCTTCCCGGTCAAGGGGATGGACGCGGTCGTCTTCGCCGTCGGCAACGCCAAGCAGGCCGCCCACTACTACTCCACCGCCTTCGGCATGAAGCGCGTCGCGTACTCCGGACCGGAGAACGGCAGCCGCGAGACCGCGAGTTACGTCCTGGAGTCCGGCAGCGCCCGGTTCGTCCTCACCACCGTGATCAAGCCGACCACCGAGCGCGGCCGCTTCCTCGCCGAGCACGTGGCCGAGCACGGCGACGGCGTGGTCGACCTGGCCATCGAGGTGCCGGACGCCCGCGCCGCGTACGCCTACGCCATCGAGCACGGCGCCACCGGTCTGGAGGAGCCGCACGAGCTGACGGACGAGCACGGCACCGTCGTCCTGGCGGCCATCGCCACCTACGGCAACACCCGCCACACCCTCGTCGACCGCTCCGCCTACACCGGCCCGTACCTGCCCGGCTATGTGGCCGCCGAGCCCCTCGTCGAGCCCGTCCCCCGCCGCTTTCAGGCCATCGACCACTGCGTGGGCAACGTGGAGCTCGGCCGGATGGACGAGTGGGTCACCTTCTACAACAAGGTCATGGCCTTCACCAACATGAAGGAGTTCGTGGGCGACGACATCGCCACCGAGTACTCCGCGCTCATGTCGAAGGTCGTCGCCGACGGCACCCGCAAGGTGAAGTTCCCGCTCAACGAGCCGGCCGTCGCCAAGAAGAAGTCGCAGATCGACGAGTACCTGGAGTTCTACGGCGGCCCCGGCGTCCAGCACGTCGCGCTCGCCACGAACGACATCGTCGCCTCGGTCCGGGCCATGCGCGCCGCCGGCGTCCAGTTCCTCGACACGCCCGACAGCTACTACGACACCCTCGGCGACTGGGCCGGCGAGACCCGGGTGCCGGTCGAGACGCTCCGCGAGCTGAAGATCCTCGTCGACCGCGACGAGGACGGCTACCTGCTGCAGATCTTCACCAAGCCGGTGCAGGACCGTCCCACGGTCTTCTTCGAGATGATCGAGCGGCACGGCTCGATGGGCTTCGGCAAGGGCAACTTCAAGGCGCTCTTCGAGGCCATCGAGCGCGAGCAGGCCAAGCGCGGCAATCTCTGAGCCACCCACGGGCCGCGATCTTCCCCCTGCCACCGCGCGGTGGCAGGGTGGGGCCCATGGGCGATCTGATCAAGCTCCTGCTCGAAGGACTCCCGGCCGAGGCCGTCCTCACCGACCCCGACGTCACCGCGGCGTACGCCAACGACATGGCGAGTTTCTGCGCCGCCGGGACCCCCGCGGCCGTCGTCCTGCCCCGCACGACGGAGCAGGTGCGGCACGTGATGCGCACCGCCACCGCCCTGCGCGTGCCCGTGGTGCCGCAGGGCGCGCGGACCGGCCTCTCCGGCGCGGCCAACGCGGTGGACGGCTGCGTCGTGCTCTCCCTCGTCAAGATGAACCGCATCCTGGAGATCGACCCCGTCGAGCGGATCGCCGTGGTCGAACCGGGCGTCGTCAACGCCGACCTCTCCCGCGCCGTCGCCGAGCACGGCCTGTCCTACCCGCCGGACCCCTCCAGCTGGGAGCAGTGCACCATCGGCGGCAACATCGGCACCGGCTCCGGCGGCCTGTGCTGCGTCAAGTACGGGGTGACCGCCGAGTACGTCCTCGGCCTCGACGTGGTCCTCGCCGACGGCCGGCTGCTGACCACCGGCCGGCGCACCGCCAAGGGCGTCGCCGGCTACGACCTCACCCGCCTGTTCGTCGGCTCCGAGGGCAGCCTGGGCATCGTCGTCCGCGCCGTCCTCGCCCTCCGGCCGGCCCCGAGCGTCCCGCTCGCGCTGGCCGCCGAGTTCCCGTCCGTGGCCGCGGCCTGCGAGGCGGTACGGCAGATCATGGCGCGCGGCCACGCGCCCTCACTGCTGGAGCTGATGGACGCGACGACCGTACGGGCCGTCAACTCCCTGATGCGCATGGGGCTCCCCGACTCCACCGAGGCCCTGCTGCTGGCCGCCTTCGACACCCCCGACCCGGCGCCCGACCTGGCCGCCGTGGCGGAGCTGTGCACCGCCGCCGGGGCCACCGAGGTCGTCCCGGCCGAGGACGCCGCAGAGTCCGAGCTGCTGCTGCGGGCCCGCCGGTCGGCCCTGCCCGCCCTGGAGACCCTCCGGCCCGCCACGATGATCGACGACGTGTGCGTGCCGCGGTCGAAGCTCGCCGCCATGCTGGAGGGCACCGCCGCCATCGCGCGCGAACACGATCTGACCATCGGCGTCTGCGCCCATGCCGGGGACGGCAACACCCACCCCGTCGTCTGCTTCGACCCGGCGGACCCGGACGAGGCGGCCCGCGCCCGCGCCTCCTTCGACGCGATCATGGCCCTGGGCCTGGAGCTCGGCGGCACCATCACCGGCGAACACGGCGTGGGTGTCCTGAAGAAGGAGTGGCTGGCCCGGGAGGCCGGCCCCGTGTCCCTGGAGATCCAGCGCGGCATCAAGGCCGTCCTCGACCCGCTCGGCCTGCTCAACCCGGGCAAGGTGCTCGACGGCTGACCGGCGCCGGGCGCCGGGGAGGTTACGCGGGAGGCCGTCCCGACCACCCCAACGAGTTCCTCCCCGGCGGCCGCCCGCACCCGAACGGTCCCCTCCGCCCGGCCGCCCGTCCCGGCCGGCCCGGGACCGCCCGCCGCCCCGGCCCGGCTAGGCGCCGGGCGCCAGCAGGTCCCGCAGCGCCTCGTCCAGCGGCAGCCACTCGCGCTCCGCGCCCGGCGCCACGGTCCGCAGGGTCCGCTCCAGCCACGCCGACAGCCCGCCGGCCGGGGCCATGAGCAGCGCCTGCCCGTCCGGCGAGGACAGCGCGATGCAGACCACCGGCCGCCCCCGGTCCTTGCCGGGGAACACCCGCACATCCCCCTCGCCGCTCGCCCGGAACGTCCCGTCGACCAGCAGCTCCCTGGAGAAGGTCCAGGTCACCGGCTTCTGCGAGGTGGTGTGGAAGGTGATGTGGACGGCGTAGGGGTCGTCCGTACGGTAGGCCAGCAGGGCCGGGACAGGAATGCTGCGCTCCGGCGACAGCACCAGGCCGATCTCGAGCTCTCGTTCCACCACGGTGTGCATGACGTACGCCCTCTCTGCTCCGCTTCCCTCGGTACGCGACCCCGCGACGAGGCCCCGCTGCTTTCAGAGAGAGTCCAGGGCGCACATCATTACGCGACTTACGGTCACCGGTACCGGCTTTTTGCCCGCTCCGGTCAGTCGCACGTGTGAGTGGTCCGGCCCGGTGACGGTCCCGGACCCAACTGGTGTCTGGTAGACCTGTTGGCTACTCATGTACGGCCGAGAGATACGGGACACCGGAGACCATGAGCGCACCTACCTCGGGATCCGCCGACAGCAGCCCCGCCAGCGGCTACTACCCCGATCCCTCCATCCCGGGCTACATCCGCTACTGGAGCGGCAGCGCCTGGGTGCCCGGCACCAGCAGGCCCGCGCCCGCCGAGGGGGAGCCGATGCCGGCGCCGCCCGCCTCGGTGGCCCCCGCGCCACTGCCCGCGCTCGCCGCGCCCGTACCGCCCACGCCGCGCCCCGCCCCCCGGCAACTGCCCGACGAGACCGGCCCCGTGTTCCTGGACGAGGAGCCCCAGGGCCCCGCGGACGACCGGGCCGGGGTCGCCGCCCCCGTGTGGCAGGCCGACGCCACGCGTCAGGAGGGCTTCGGCGGCGAGCGCGACCGGCGCGTCTCCTGGGGCGGCGAGCGGACCGGTTCGGCGCCGCTGCCCGTGGCGCGCGACCCGCGCCCGGCCGCCGACCCGCGCCTGACCGGGCCGTCCGCCCGGGACATCGCGGAGCGGGCCGTTCCCACCGCCTCGGGGGAGCCCGGCCAGGGCACGCTGAGCCTGCGTCCGAAGCCGCACGGCGCCGCCCCGGGCGGCCCGCCCGCGCCCGTCCCGTCCGTCGACCCGCGCCGGGAGCCCGCCCCGGCGGCGCCCACGGCCGCCCGGGGCAACGGCCCCGTCGCGACGTCGCACGCCCCGGCCGCGCGGGCCGCCGCCCCGGTGGCCCCCGCCGTCACCGCTCCCCACGGCACGGCCCCGGCGGAGGGCGGCGGCAGCGCCCTGCCCGTACGCCGCCCGGAGTCCGCGCCCGTCCCCGCCGGGCAGGCCCGGCCCGGGGGCTGGGCCCAGCAGGTGCAGCAGCTCGCCCAGCAGGGTGCGCCCGCCCCCGGCGAGGCGGCCCCGGCCTGGAAGCCGCCCAAGGACGACCCCTTCCTGAGCGCCGCCCAGGCGCAGGGCCGGCCCGCCGGTCTCGGCCGGCGGCTCGCCGCCCGGCTGCTGGACACGGCGCTGCTGGGCGGTGTGGTGGCGGCGGTCGCCGTGCCGCTGTGGGGCAGGGCGGTCGACCACATCGACGCGAAGGTCGAGCAGGCCCGGCAGACGGGTGAGACCGTCACGGTCTGGCTGCTCGACGGCACGACCGGCGGCTATCTGGCCGTCGTACTGGCCGTGCTGCTGATCGGCGGCGTGCTGTACGAGGCGCTGCCGATCGCCAAGTGCGGGCGCACGGTGGGCAAGAAGCTGTTCGGCGTGCGGGTGCTGGACATCGAGTCCCACGAGACGCCCTCGGTGGGAGCGGCCTTGCGCCGGTGGCTGCTCTACGGCGTGCTGGGCGTGCTCGGGGTGGGGGTGCTGGGCGTGCTGTGGTGCCTGTTCGACCGGCCCTGGCGGCAGTGCTGGCACGACAAGTCGGCCCGTACGTTCGTGGCGTCGGCGCGGGACTGACCTGACTCGAACGGCATACGGCCGGATGCGCCCACCGGAACCCCGGGTTCCACTGGGGGCATGAGCACCGCGCAGCCGCCGGACGACAACGACCCGTTCATGAAGAAGCCGCCGGAGCCCCCGTACCCGGGCTCCGGCGGGGCGGGCCCGGGCGGCGGGGGTCCGTACGGTGGCGGTGGCCCGTACGGCGGCGGTGGCGGTCCGGGCAGTCCCTACGGCGACGGCCGCGGCGCCGCCGATCCGCTGGCCGGGATGCCGCCGCTGGCCAACCGCTTCAAGCGGCTGGTGGCCCGGATCATCGACGGCCTGCTCGTGGGCATCCCGCTGAGCCTCGTCTTCTCGCTGGCCTTCTGGGGCTACGACCCCTGGCGGGACACGAGCAGGAACACCGGACTGGGCATCGTCTTCACGCTCGTCTACTTCCTCTACGAGGGCCTGATGCTGACCACGCGCGGTCAGACGGTCGGCAAGATGGCGATGCGGATCAGGGTCGCGATGCTGGAGGACGGCGCGATCCCCGAGGGCAGGCCCGGCTGGACGCGCGCCGCCGTCTACTCCCTGCCGGAGGTCGTGCCGTGCTGCGGCTTCGTCTTCTGGCTGATCAATGTGCTCTGGTGCACATGGGACCAGCCGTACCACCAGTGCATCCACGACAAGGCGGCGAAGACCGTGGTGGTCTCGACGGTGGAGTGAGGGCGCGACCGTGAGGTGAGGGCGGGTCAGCCGTGGAGGGAGTGCTCTCCCACGGCCGGCGCCGCGTGGGCGGGCGTGCGCTGCTCGGGCAACCGGGCGGCGGTGTCCGCCCGTTCGCGCCGGCCCGGTACGAGGGCGGCGACGAGCAGACCGAGTGCGAGGGCGGCCAGGGCGACGACCGCGGCCCCCGGACCCGATCCGTCCCCGGCGAGCGGGAGCAGGACGAGGGCGGAGACGACGACGGTGGCCGATCCGTAGGCGATCTGTGCGGGAGCCGGACGCGACATGGCGGGATCCGTCCTCAAGGCGTCGACAGGGGGGTACGGAGCCGGGTGGTGCCTACAGCGATTCCGACTCTACGGTGCTCTCTGCCCGAGGGGAACTGGTGGTAAGCGTGACCTAACCCACCGTACTCGGAGCATGAGGGGCGCAGGGGCTCGCCCACCGAGCCGGAGCGTGCGAAGCGTGCGCCCGGTGTGACCCGATATCCGCAACGTAAAGGCCGGATAACGTACTTGCTTGTCGGGTCTCAGTCAAGATCTGTCTTTTCTTGAGTCGCTCCGGTCAAATACCTCCACAGTTGTTACTGGGGAGGACATTCACAAGTGAAGAGCAGCCAACGGCGGATCGCTCGATCCGCCGCCGTGGTCGTCGTCGCCGCCGCGCTGGGCGCGGGGACGCTGACGACGGGTATCGCGCAGGCGACGGGCATGACCGCCCCGTCCGGCGCGGACCGGGCATCCGCCGCGCGCCAGGACCCGGCGCAGACCGGTCGTGCCGTCGAGCACGACCTCAAGGGCCCGTTCAGCAAGAAGAAGGAAGCCCAGCGCAAGGCCGCGCTGGAGCAGGTCGTCTCGGGCGAGGCCAAGGCCGAGCAGCGGGGCGCGTCGAAGGTCGTCCAGCTCGGCAAGGGGAAGTACGTCGAGCTCGCCCGGGAGAAGACGGACCGGATCTTCACCATCCTGGTCGACTTCGGCGACAAGGTCGACGACACCACGATGTACGACCCGGACGGCCCCGACGGCCCCAAGCCGCCCGTCAAGAAGTACGGCGGCACGGCCGGCCCGGCGCACAACAAGATAGCCGAGCCGGACCGTGCGAAGGACAACAGCACGGCCTGGCGGAAGGACTTCGACCGCCAGTACTTCCAGGACCTCTACTTCTCGCACGACAAGGACAAGGAGTCCCTGGCCAAGTACTACGAGAAGCAGTCCTCCGGACGCTACTCGGTCGAGGGCACGGTCACCGACTGGGTCAAGGTCGACTGGAACGAGGCCCGTTACGGGTCCAACTACTGCGGCTCCACCAACTGCCCCAGCGCCTGGGACCTCGTGCGCGACGGCGTCAACCAGTGGGTGAAGAACCAGAAGGCCGCCGGTCGCGGCGACGCCGACATCAAGGCGGAACTGGCCAAGTACGACCAGTGGGACCGCAACGACTACGACGGCGACGGCAACTTCAACGAGCCCGACGGCTACATCGACCACTTCCAGATCGTGCACGCCGGCGAGGACGAGTCCGCGGGCGGCGGCGTCCAGGGCAAGGACGCCATCTGGGCCCACCGTTGGTACGCCTACGGCTCCGACGCCGGCAAGACCGGCCCCGCCGGCAACAAGGCGGGCGGCGCCCAGATCGGCGACACCGGCATCTGGGTCGGCGACTACACCATGCAGCCGGAGAACGGCGGCCTCGGCGTCTTCGCCCACGAGTACGGCCACGACCTGGGCCTCCCCGACGAGTACGACACCAGCGGCACCGGTGAGTCCTCCGTCGCCTACTGGTCCCTGATGTCCTCCGGCTCCTGGCTCGGCGAGGGCAAGGACACCATCGGCGACCTGCCCGGCGACATGAGCGCCTGGGACAAGCTCCAGCTGGGCTGGCTCAACTACGGCAAGGCCAAGGCCGCGACGAAGTCGACGCACAAGCTGGGCGTGGCGGAGTACAACACCAAGGACAAGCAGGCGCTGGTCGTCGAGCTGCCCCAGAAGAAGGTCACCACCGACGTGGTCAAGCCCGCCGAGGGCGCGACGCAGTGGTGGAGCGGCCAGGGCGACGACCTGAAGAACACCCTCTCCCGGCCCGTCGACCTCACCGGCAAGGCCAAGGCGTCCCTCGACCTCTCCGGCTGGTGGGACATCGAGGAGAACTACGACTACCTCTACGCCGAGGTCTCCACGGACGGCGGCGCCAACTTCACGCCGCTCGACGGCACCGCGGACGGGAAGACGATCACCCGCGACGGCAGCGACAAGCCCGCCCTGACCGGCGTCTCGGGCGCGTACAAGAAGCTCTCGTACTCCCTCGACGCCTACGCGGGCAAGAAGATCCAGCTGCGCTTCCGCTACGCCACCGACGGCGGCACCTCCGGCAAGGGCTTCACCGCCGACGCCATCGCGGTGACCGCGGACGGCACGAGCCTCTTCACGGACGGCGCCGAGTCCGGCGACAACGGCTGGACGGTCAAGGGCTTCTCGCGCATCGGCGCCTCCTTCACCAAGGAGTACCCGCAGTACTACATCGCGGAGAACCGGCAGTACGTCTCGTACGACCGGACCCTGCGCAACGGCCCGTACAACTTCGGCTGGCGCGACACCAAGCGCTCCTGGGTCGAGCACTTCCCGTACCAGACCGGCCTGCTGATCTGGCAGTGGGACACCTCGCAGGTGGACAACAACGTCGGTGTCCACCCGGGCTCCGGCCGCATCCTGCCGATCGACGCCCACCCCAAGGCCGAGAAGTGGGCCGACGGCAAGCTCATGGACAACCGCTTCCAGGCGTACGACTCGACCTTCGGCTGGCTGCCGGCCCAGGGCTACACCGTGCACTCCAAGGGCGTGCCGACGCGCGTCAAGGGCAAGCTGGGCGTCCCGGTCTTCGACGACCACAAGAACACGTACTACGACGCGTCGAACCCCACGGGCGGTGTGAAGATCACCGACACCAACACCCGGATCGGGATCCTCTTCCAGGCCCCCGGCGGCTCGACGATGACCGTCCAGGTGGGTCCGTCCGGCAAGTGACCCCCCGAGGCACCTCCCGGTAGTACTCCACGGTTCGGTGGTACTCCTCGGTAATACCTCTGGCGGTACTCGGGCCCGCGACCGACGTCGCAGGTCAGCGGCGCACCGGCCGTCGCCCCCTGGCGGGCGGCGGCCGGTCGTGCTGAGAATGCCCCTCATGATGCTCATGATGGTCTTACCGGCATCCCCGGACCCGAGGGAGGCGTGAGGCGCGTGGCAGGTGGTGGATACGCCCGGCTCCCCGACGGCAGCGTGGTCGTCGCCCTGTCGCTGACCGTGCCGCCGGAGGACGGCTCCCGGCCCGGGGCGCGGGTCCGCGTCCTGGTCCACGCCGCCAACCGCGCCCGGGCCCTGACCCGGCTCCGCAACCTGGGGCTGCGCTCCGTCTACCTGCGCGGCAACACCGAGCCGCCCGTCCCCGACGAGATCACCGCCGTGCTCCACCACCCGGACGGGGTGGTCTGGCGGTCCGTCCCCGAGGACGACACCGAGTCCTGGCACCCGATCGCCGCCCTGCTGCGCGGCGGCAGGACCGCGGGTACGCCACGGGGCCCCGCCGCGGCCCCCTGAGGGCGCTCAGAGGCCCTCGGACGGCCTCGGCCTCCCTCAGTCGCCCCGGACGACCGGTTCGCCGCTGAGCTCCACTCCGGCCGCCCGGAGCTCCTCCAGCGCCCGCCGGGTGGTGTGCGGGGCCACGCCCGCCGTCAGGTCGAGCAGGACGCGCGTGACGAAGCCCTCGCGCCGGGCGTCCAGGGCCGTGGCCCGCACGCAGTGGTCCGTGGCGATGCCCACCACGTCCACCTCGGTGACCCCGCGCTCGCGCAGCCAGTCCGCCAGCGACGTGCCGTTCTCGTCCGCGCCCTCGAAGCCGCTGTAGGCGGCCGAGTGGGCGCCCTTGTCGAAGACGGCCGCGACGGCGCCGGAGGCCAGCACGGGGGCGAAGTTCGGGTGGAAGCCGCTGCCCTCGGTGCCCGCCACGCAGTGCGGCGGCCAGGTCTTCTCGTAGTCGGGGTGCGCGGAGAAGTGCTCCCCGGGGTCGATGTGGAAGTCACGGGTGGCGACGACGTGCGCGTATCCGGCGGGCGCCTCGCCCACCAGGTCGGTTATCGCCGCGGCCACGTCGGCGCCGCCGGCCACCGCGAGGCTGCCGCCTTCGCAGAAGTCGTTCTGCACGTCGACGACGATCAGCGCACGGTTCATGGTGCAGATCCTTTGTGAGGGGCCCTCGGCCGACGATGCGATCAACCCTGTGTGACCGAGGGTAGTGACTCGGATTGCGTTACGGGAGGGGCACTCGGGGGCTCCCGGAGGCTTCCGCCCGAGGGGCCCCGGCCCGGCCCGGCCGCCGTGCCCGGGCAGCGCCCCGGGATCTTCCCGGGGCGTTCCGGGGCTGGTCGGCCCGGGCGCGGCCGCCCCCGGGCGGTCCTAGGGGGTGTCCGGGAGGAATTCCGTCGGCAGGACGGGCTCGCCGCGGGAGAGCTGGGTCGCGGACAGCGGCAGCCCCTCGCGGACCCGCCGGTGCCGGTCACGCGCCGCGTCCAGGGGCTCACGGGCGACGACCTCGCCGCCCCGGACCAGCTCCACCTGGAGCCGCCGGTCCGCCAGCTCCGCCGGGATCTCGCCGGTGCCCACGACCTCGGCCTCCGCCACGCCGGCCGCGTCGGCCCGGCGCGCCGCCCACTTGCGCCCGCCGACGGACGTCTTGGCGCCCATGGACTTCTTGGCCACGGGCCGCAGCGGCGCGTCCGCGCCGGGGGCGTCCGCGCGGGCGACCAGCTTGTAGACCATCGAGCACGTGGGGTGGCCGCTGCCGGTCACCAGCTGGGTGCCGACGCCGTAGGCGTCCACGGGGGCCGCGGCCAGCGAGGCGATGGCGTACTCGTCCAGATCGCTGGTGACGACGATCCGGGTCTCCTTGGCGCCCAGGTCGTCCAGCTGCTGCCGCACCCGGTGGGCGAGCAGCAGCAGGTCGCCGGAGTCGATCCGGACCGCGCCGAGGCCCGGGCCCGCGATCTCCACGGCCATCCGGACCGCCTCGGTGACGTCGTAGGTGTCCACGAGGAGGGTGGTGCCGGCGCCGAGCGAGTCGACCTGGGCGGTGAAGGCGTCGCGCTCGCTGTCGTGCACGAGCGTGAAGGCGTGCGCACTGGTGCCGACCGTCGGGATGTTGTAGCGGAAGCCCGCGGCCAGGTCGGAGGTGGAGGTGAAGCCGCCGACGAAGGCGGCGCGGGCGGCGGCCACGGCCGCCAGCTCGTGGGTGCGCCGGGCACCCATCTCGATCAGGGCCCGGTCGCCCGCGGCCACCGACATCCGGGAGGCCGCCGCGGCGACGGCGGAGTCGTGGTTGAGGATGGAGAGGATCACCGTCTCCAGCAGGACCGCCTCGGCGAAGGTGCCCTCGACCCGCATGATCGGCGAGCCGGGGAAGTACACCTCGCCCTCGGGGTAGCCCCAGATGTCGCCGCGGAAGCGGTAGTCCGCCAGCCACTCGAGGGTCGGTCCGTCGACGATCCGGTGCTCGGCGAGGAAGTCCAGCACGCCGCTGTCGAAGCGGAAGTTCTCCACGGCGTCCAAGACCCGGCCGGTGCCGGCCACCACGCCGTAGCGGCGGCCCTCGGGCAGCCGGCGGGTGAAGACCTCGAAGACCGAGCGCCGGTCCGCCGTTCCGGAGCGCAGGGCGCCCTGCAGCATCGTGAGTTCGTACCGGTCGGTGAAGAGGGCCGTCGAGGGCACGTCGACCGGGAGCCTCAGGTCCGCAGCGTTCATGACGACGATGCTACCCCCGGCTCTCGTCAGTTTGACGATTTCTGGGGCGGGATCCGACGTGATCTACGGAACCCCGGCCCGCGGCGCGCTCAGGGGGACCCCGTTTGTGCGTCGCGCCGGGCCGAGTGGCAGCATGGGAAGCGTGAGTGTTGCACCGGTCGAGATCGAACGGCCCGAAACGGGCGAGTCGCCCTTCGCGGTGACCGAACCCGACGTCCCCTGGGTAACCCTGGTCCACAACGACCCCGTCAACCTCATGAGTTATGTGACGTATGTGTTCCAGGCCTACTTCGGCTACCCCAAGGACAAGGCGCACCGGCTGATGCTCGACGTCCATCACAAGGGCCGCGCGACGGTCTCCAGTGGCAGTCGTGAGGAGATGGAGCGCGACGTGCAGGCGATGCACGGCTACGGGCTCTGGGCGACCCTGTCGCAGGACCGTTGATGGCCGGGCACTTCGAGCCGCTCGCCGGCGGCGGGGCCGCCGTCGCCCTGGACGAGGTAGAGGTCTCCATCCTGCGCAGCCTGGCCGTGCAGTTGCTGGAGCTGATCGGCCCGGGTGAGGGCGAGGGCCCGGACGCCGCCGACCCGCTGGCCCGGCTGTTCGCGGAGGGCCCCAGCGAGCCCCCGGCCGACCCGGCCCTGGCCCGGCTGTTCCCCGACGCCTACGGCGACCCGGGCGCCGAGCAGGACGAGCGGCAGCGCGCCCACGCCGCCGAATTCCGCCGCTACACCGAGAACGACCTGCGCGCCCGTAAGCGCGAGGACGCCCTGGGCATGGTCCGCTCGCTGGACTCGCTCGCGGTGGCGGGCGACAGCGCCGCGGTGCTCCGGCTCCCTCCCGAACAGTGCCGCCAGTGGCTCGGCGCGCTCAACGATCTCCGGCTGACCATCGGCACCCGGCTGGAGATCACGGACGAGGACGACGGTGACGCGCTCTTCCGGCTGCCGGACGAGGATCCGCGCAAGCCGATGGTCATGGCCTATCTGTGGCTCGGCGGCCTCCAGGAGACGCTGGTCGAGGCCCTGATGGCCTGAAACGGGCCGTTCGCTCAGCGAACGCTCAATTCCGGATAACGATCGAATCACTGTGACGGCGGCTCTTGGCCGCCGTTATTGCTTTTGTCCGCTTTTGTTTGTGGCGCGCGTCATAACGAGTCGGACGATCTTCCCGTCACACGTGATACATCTTGCCGACCTGCCTCCGTGACGCCACCCCTGTCACGGCGGGAGCGCTGAGCCGGCCGACCGTCGGCACTTGCAGGACTCCATCCGGGGGGATCGGAACCCGATCCGGAGCAACCGGGTCGGTATGGAGAAAGGCGCACCACCATGACCTCTGAGCAGGTCGCCGACCGCACCGCAGTGCGGGACGGAGAGGGAAGCGGACAGGACGCTTCCGAGGGTTACCAGCGGGGGCTGGGCAACCGGCAGATTCAGATGATCGCCATTGGTGGCGCCATCGGCACCGGTCTTTTCCTCGGCGCGGGCAAGGCCATCTCGAAGGCCGGCCCCAGCCTGATCCTGGCCTACGCGATCGCAGGCCTGGTCATCTTCTTCATCATGCGAGCGCTCGGTGAGCTGCTCATGTACCGCCCGGTGTCGGGCTCCTTCTCGGACTACGCCCGAGAGTTCCTCGGTCCCTTCTGGGGCTATGTGACCGGATGGACGTACTGGCTCTTCTGGGTCGTCACCGGAATCGTCGAGGTGACCGCCGCGGCCTCCTATGTGCAGTACTGGAGCCATTCCATTCCGCAATGGGTCTCCGCGCTGGTCTTCACCGTCGTCCTCTACTTCGCCAACCTGATCTCCGTGAAGCTCTTCGGTGAGCTGGAGTTCTGGTTCTCGATGGTCAAGGTCACCGCCATCATCGGCATGATCCTCATCGGTATCGGCGTGCTCACCATCGGCTTCTCCGACGCCGGTGACACCGCCACCGTCGCCAACCTCTGGAACGACGGCGGCTTCTTCCCGCACGGCATCGGCAACACCCTGATGACCCTGCAGATCGTGATGTTCGCCTTCCTCGCCGTCGAGCTGGTCGGCGTCACCGCGGGCGAGGCCAAGGACCCGGAGAAGACGCTCCCCAAGGCGATCAACACCGTTCCGTGGCGTATCGCGGTCTTCTACATCGGCGCGCTGATCATTATCCTGGCCGTGGTCCCGTGGGGCGAGTTCATGCCGGGCGTCAGCCCGTTCGTGGCCGCGTTCCAGAAGATCGGTCTGCCGGCCGGCGCCGGCATCGTCAACTTCGTCGTCCTCACCGCGGCGCTGTCGTCCTGCAACTCCGGTATGTACTCCACCGGCCGTATGCTGCGCGACCTCTCGCTCAACGGCCAGGGTCCGAAGTTCTTCGGTGAGCTGACCAAGGGTGGTCTGCCGCTGCGCGGCACGACCTTCTCCGCCGCGCTGATGCTGGTCGGCGTCTGGATCAACTACCAGTGGCCGGGCAAGGCGTTCGACTACGTCGTCTCCTTCGCGACCATCTCCGGTATGTGGGCGTGGATCGTCATCCTCGTCGCGCAGCTGCGCTACCGCCGCAAGGCCAACCGCGGCGAGCTCCCGCAGTCCGCGTTCCGGGCCCCCGGCGCGCCGTGGACCAGCCTCTTCGCCCTCGCCTTCATCCTCATGGTCATCGTGATGATGGGCATCGACAAGGACGCGCGGGTCTCGCTGTACTGCGCCCCCGTCTGGGCGGCGATCATGTGGGTCTCGTACCTCGTGCTCAAGAAGCGCAACCCGCAGGCGTTCGAGCGCAAGGACTACTCGCAGGCCGCCTGACGGACTTCCCGTCCGGCCGCACGCCCAGGACCCGCCCGTACCGTTCCGGTACGGGCGGGTTCGGCGTTTCCGGGGGATGTGTCGAGGTCGCCTCCCGGCCGGTCTGGCGCGATGTGAACCATGCAGTTGATCTGGTTTTTCCGCGCCGGGGACGCAAGGCCCCCGTACAGGTACTAACACCGCCGGAATCGAACGGGTTGCATGCCCTTCTCCGACCAGCGGGAACGCTACGACGAGGGGGCCGGGTATGGGATTGTCCTATGCCCTCGGACCGGGCCGCTTTACCGTTTCTTTAGTTGCGTGCCGCGACAACCTCGCGGTTGGCTTAGACCACTGAGGGGGCGCGGGCCGAAGCCCCGCCCACGGTGTCCGGCGCAGGCCGTACCGGGCCCGACCCGTGTGCCCGCCGATGGGTGGCGGGGCGCACCGCAGCGTATGTCGTACCGTCGCGCATTTCGCACCGCCATATATCCGCACCGACATATATGCACCGGCCACATATTGCACCGCCAGATATCCGCCGCCTATTCGCCGGATATCCGCACCGAATAATCGTCTCCCTGATTTCCCCCCGTCATGAGACTGTTGTGAAGGAGCGTGCAGGCGTCGCCATGAGCCAGATCATCGATACAGGTCACGAGATATCCCCGGGCATGCGCCTGATGCTGGCCGCCCTGAAGACGCAGGCCCGTGAGATCGGCCGGCTGATCGACGCGTCCACCGAGGCGCTCTCGGACCCGGAGGGCCTGACCGGGCCGGGCTCGGCGGTGTTCGCCGACATCGCCAGGAGCACCGTGCCCCGCTGGCACTTCGCGATGCTCAACGACAGCGAGCGGAACGCGGCCCTCGGCGAGGCCCTCAAGCGACGGGTCCCGGCGGGCGCCGTCGTCCTGGACATCGGCAGCGGCACCGGTCTGCTGGCCATGAGCGCCGTGCGGGCGGGCGCCTCCCACGTCTACACCTGCGAGGAGAACCCGCTCCTCGCCGAGATCGCCCGCCAGACCGTCGCCGAGCACGGGATGTCGGACGTCATCACCGTCCTCGACAAGCGCTCCACCCGCCTGGAGATCGGCCGTGACCTCGACCGCCGGGTCGATGTGCTCGTCTCCGAGATCGTCGACTGCGGGCTGATCGGCGAGGGGCTGCTGCCCTCGGTACGGGACGCCAGGGAACGGCTGCTGGCCCCCGGCGGACTGATGATGCCGGTGGCGGCCCGCATCCACGGCCGGCTGGTCCAGAGCGACGCCATCGCCGGACTCAACCGCGTCGGCACCGCCGCCGGATTCGACGTCTCCCTGATGAACGCCGCGGCCACCCGGGGGCACTTCCCCGTGCGCCTGAACACCTGGCCCCACGAGATGCTCTCCGATCCGCAGGAGCTGGTCTCCTTCGACCTGGAGTCCGGCCCGCTCGGCCCCGGCCGGCGCCCCCTGTCCCTCCGGGCGACCGCCGACGGCGAGGCGCACGCCCTGGTGGCCTGGTTCGAGATGGACCTGGGTGGGGGTGTCACGCTGCACAACTCCCCGCGGAACCCCACCTCCCACTGGATGCAGGCCCTCATCCTCTTCGAGAAGCCGGTCCCCGTCGCGGCCGGCGAGTGGTTCGACTTCGAGCTGCGCTGGTCGGACGTGCTCCTGAGCGCGTCCTGAACGATTCCCGGAACCTCCCGACGGTCCTCAGAGAAAGGTGACGCCGGCGCCATGAGCCACACCCCCTTCACCTACGAGCCGTACGAACTCCACGGCGACGCCCTGCGCGACGCGGTCGTGCGGTACGCCTCCAACCCCGTCTACCTCGACAACGAGGAATGGGAGAACGACGACAACCCCTACCGGCGGCAGCTGCGCCCGCAGGTGCTGCGGCACCTGGACTTCGACCGGGTGCCCGGCCGGGACCGCATCCTGGAGTACAGCGGCCTGGCCGCGCAACGGGTGCTGACCTGCGTCTACGAGGCGGACCTGGTGTTCATGCCCCGGGCCGGCCTGCGGGGCCGGGCCGAGGACTTCAAGCGGTTCTACAGCTCCACCAACCGGGCCCTGGGCGAGGCGATCCGCCCCGCCCTGGAGCGGTTCGCCTTCGGCTTCCTCGACGAGGAGGTCGAGGTCTCGGGGACCTGGACGAAGGACAGCTTCGCCTCCTACGTCGAGTCCCTGGACCCCTACGGCACCGGCGAGCCGTCCCGCTCCGAGAAGGCCATCCTCGGCTCGGTCGACCGGGAGCGCGCCGCGCGTATGTGGCTGATCCAGTTCGCCCCCGACTTCCTGTCCGAGGCGTCGCCGATGATCCGCAACGTCCTCGGCCACTACGGGGCGCCGCAGTCCGAATGGTTCAAGATCATTATCGATGAGTACGGCTACGGGGTCCACGACACCAAGCACAGCCTGCTCTTCGAGCGCACCCTGGAATCGGTCGGCCTGAAGTCCGACATCCACCGGTACTGGCAGTACTACCTCAACAGCAGCCTGCTGATGAACAACTACTTCCACTACCTGGGGAAGAACCACGAGTTGTTCTTCCGCTACGTCGGCGCCCTCTTCTACACCGAGGCCACCCTGGTCGACTTCTGCCGCCGGGCCGACGCCCTGCTGAAGGCGGTCTTCGGCGACACCGTGGACACCGAGTACTTCACCGAGCACGTCCACATCGACCAGCACCACGGCCGCATGGCCATGGACAAGCTGATCCTCCCGCTCATCGAGGCGCACGGCGAGGAGATCATCCCCGAGATCGTGCGCGGCATCGAGGAGTACCGGGTCGTCCAGGAGATCGCCGACGACGACTTCGCCACCCAGATCGACTGGATGGACCGGGGCCCGGAGTACAAGAAGCTCCACGCCCCCGTCTGGGACGCCATCTCCAGCGGCCGGGTCACCGCCCCCGTCGCCGACATCGTCGAGCCCTACGGCGAACTCTCCAACACCCACAGCCACGAGGGCGACGAGCTGTGCCACATCGTCTCGGGCACCATGAAGTTCGTCAGCGGCTTCGACTCGTACCAGATCCTCGAAGCCGGCGAGGGCACCGTCATCCAGCGCGACCGGCTCCACGGCGCGATCATCGAATCCGAGGAATGCGTCTACCAGATCCACTCCGTGGGGGATTACCAGAAGTGCCTGTAGTCACCTTCTCCGTCGCCGGGCCGCGCAACTGCGTCGAGGTCGACGGCACCCCCTTCGTCTACGCCCGCACCGCGGAGGGAGCGTTCGTCATGCCCGCCACCTGCCCGCACCGGGGCGGCCCCCTTCATCTGGCGGCCGTGTCGCCCCAGCGCAACCGGCTGGTGTGCCCCTGGCACGAACGCAAGGTCTCCCTCACCCGCCTCCGCCGGGAGGTACCGGCCGTCCGCAGGGGCGACACGGTGACCGCCGTGATCGACGGCCCCGGCGACGCCGGGATCGCCTGGCGGCACCGGCCGCTCTCCCCGGACCTGGGGGGCGAACGGGTGGGCGGTCCGGCGGCCTGATGGTCAGCGGTGTCTTCCTGGGCACCTCCCTGGTGCTGATCGCGACCCCAGGGCCCGACTCGGTCCTGGTCGCCCAGCTGGTGCTGCGCACCGGACGCCGGCGGCCGGCGGCCTTCGCCGCCCTGGGGATGCTCTGCGCCGGGGTCGTCCACGCGACCCTGGCGCTGACGGGCGTCTCCCTCCTCCTGCGGACCGAACCCGCCCTGCTGACCGCCCTGCAGTGGGGCGGCGCGGCCCTGCTGCTCCTCTGGGGAGCCGCGGCCCTGCGCTCCGCCGTCCGCCCGCCCGGCACGGACGGCGGCGCGCGGCCGGATGGCGGGGGCGGCGGGGACGCCGTCCGGTCCGCCGAATCGGCGGGCCGCTGCTTCGTCAGGGGACTGCTGACGACCGGCGGCAATCCCAAGGTCGGTCTCTTCCTCCTCGCCTATCTGCCGCAGTTCGTCCCCGCGGGCGCCCCGTCGGCGCGCAGCATGGCCGTGCTGTCGGCGGTGCACCTGGGGCTGGCCGCCCTCTGGCTCGGCTTCCTGACCATGACGGTCCACGCGCTCCGGACCTGGGCCGTCGCCAGGAGACGGGCCGCGGGGCGGACCGGCGAGGGGGGCTCCCCCTCCCGCCTGGGCCGTCTCACCGAGGGGCTGGTCGGCCTGGTCTTCATCGGCTTCGCAGCCCGTCTGGCGCTGAGCGGATGAGCGGGGACGCCGTCGACCGGGACCCCTCCCGCGCCTCCAGGGCGAGCAGGGCCCGCTTGGCCGGGACGCCGCCGGCGTACCCGGTCGGCCGCCCGGAGGCGCCCACCACCCGGTGGCAGGGCAGCACGATGCACACGGGGTTGGCCCCCAGCGCCGCCCCCACCGCCCGGGCCGCCCCCGCCCGGTCCAGCCGCGCGGCCACCTCCGCGTAGGTGGTGGTCCAGCCGTACGGGACGAGGTCGTCCAGCGCGACCAGCACCTCCGTGCAGAACGGTGTGGCCAGGCACAGGTCCACCGGCACGGTGAACGAGTGGCTCCGCCCGGCGAGATAGTCGTCGATCTCGGAACGCGCCCGCGCCAGCACCGCCGTCTGTCCCGGTGAGAACGCCGCCGGGTCCACCAGGCAGGCGCGGGCCCGCTGTGCGATCCGTCTTCGGGCCATGTCCAGATGGGCGAAGCCGCAATAGATCAGTGCTCCGTCGCCGGCCGCCAGGACCAGCCGGCCCAGCGACGTGTCATGGACGACGACGGCCGCCTCGGCCAGGGGGGACGTGCTTTGGCTGTACAAGAGGGACTCCTCGTCCGGCTCAGGCCGCGAGCGGCCGGCAGCTCTTGCACGGGCGGTAGCCCGCGTGCCGGGCCTCCCCGGCGGAGCGGAACGGCACCCGGTGGGGTGCGGTGATCCGGCGCGCGTGGGCGCACGTCGGATGGCAGTAGATCTGGGTGGTGTCACTGCCGAGGAAGAGCGTACGCAGGCCCGCCAGAGCGTCGATGAAATCGGGGTCGAGCCCCTCGGCGCGCCGGAGCGCGTCCCCCACCGGCCGGCCGTAGGACGCGTCGCACGGCAGGCCGTCGTCGTCCACCACGCGGTGGCACGGAATGAGCAGGTGGAGGGGATTGCGGGCCAGCGCCTCGACCACCGGGCCGCCGTCGGGCAGACCGGCCTCCCGGGCCAGCCAGGATATGGGCCTCAACTGCCCGCCGGGAATGGCCCGGACGGCCGTCAGTACCGCCTGCTCGACCTCTGTGAGCCCGGAAAGATCCACTCTCAGCCGCTTGGCCCGGCCGGTCCGCAGCGCCGTACGGACCCCCGCCGGCGACGCCGTCGTGCTGACGGCGGAGCGCCCCGTGCGCTTCAGATATCGCTCCTCGAAGGCTCTGCCGTCCGCCACCTCCGCGGCCAGCAGCGCTCCCGTCAACTCCTCCCGCCGACTGGCCACATAGAGCCCGCCCGCGGGCGCCTCCAGATATGTGTAGGTGTCGAAGCGGCTTTCCGGGATCCCCACGGCCCGGAGGATCCGCAACTCGAAGCCCGTCGGCGACGCCTCGGCCAGGCCCGCCAGCGCACGTTCCAACTCGCCGTCCACCGGCCCCCCGTCATCCTTTCCGTTCACCTCATCACCTCCTCCTGCATCAGCTCACCCCGTTCCAGCAGCTCGCGGAGCCGGGCCAGTCCCCGGGACACCTGGGCCTTGACCGTCCCGACGGGACAGCCCTGGATTTCGGCCACTTCGGTATAGCTCATCCCGACCACATGGCGCAGGACCACCGCCACGCGGTAACGCTCCGGCAGGGCGGCCAGCGCGTCGACCAGCACCTTGCGGTCGGCGCCGAGCGCCGCCCGCTCCTCGGGGCCCGGCCGCTCGTCCGGCCAGACGATCCCGCTGTCCTCGACACACCCGGCGGGCACCGGGCGTCTGCTCTTCGATCTGATGTCATTGCGCCACACATTGATGGCGATGCTCATCAGCCATGCCCGCGGGCGCAGCGCACGGCGACGGGCGGTGGAGTACTCCCGCAGCGCCACATAGGCGCGCAGGAACGTGTCCTGACCCAGGTCGTCCGCTTCAGCCGCGGAACCGGTGAGGCGTAAGAGATACGTGCGGATCGCCGAGCCATGAACCCGGACCAGTTCCACGAAGCCGTTGTCGAGGTCCATGGCCAAGCGGTCAGTCAATTGCTCTGCCATCTCGTCCATTACTAGGTGAACACTGATGGCGCCCGATGGGTTGCATGCCGGGTGCCCAGGTGGGCCGCCACGGCGCTGAGCAGGGCCAGCACCGCGGAGACGCCCAGGGCGACCGCCAGCGCGCCGGCGGAGATCCGGGCCGAACCTCCCCGCGCCAGAGCCAGATAGACGCCCCCCAGGGTGGCCACCCCCAGCGCCCCGCACAGCTGGGCGTTGGTGCTGATCACCCCCGAGAGATCGGCCGCGTAGCGGTCGGGCAGCGCGAAGGTCATCCATCCGATCAGGGCGTTGGAACTGATGCCCAGCCCCAGCCCGCCGACGCCCAGCAGCACGAACAGCAGGGGCCCGGTGCGGTGCCCGGCCAGCAGATAGAGCCACACCGACAGATAGCCCACGGCCAGGATCAGGCAGCCCAGCACCGGCATCAGCGCCCTCCGCTCCTCCGGCACCCGGGCCAGCAGCGGCCCGGCGAAACCGAACGCCGTCACCCACGACACCATCGCCAGCCCGGCGTAGGCCGGCCCGTGCCCCAGGCCGTCCTGCAGATACACCGCCAGGACGAACAGCAGGGCGAAGTACGTCAGGGTGGTCACGCCGTGGGCTATCAACGGCCAGCGCACCGCCGGCTCCCGGATCACCTCCTCCGCTATCAGGGGCCTGCCGCCCCGGGCGGACAGCCGGCGCTGACTGCGCCGGAACGCGACCAGCACCCCGCCGCTCGCCACCAGCGACACCCACATCCACAGCGGCCAGCCCTGATCGGTGCCCAGCAGCAGCGGGACGATGAGCAGCAGCACCGCCACCGACAGCAGCGCCATGCCCCGCAGATCCAGCCGCTGCTCCTCGCGCTCGCCGTCGTCGGCGGGCATGACCCGCAGCGCGGCCGCGATGAGCACCAGCCCGACCGGCACATTGATCAGGAAGATCGGCCGCCAGCTCGTGCCGAACAGGTCCGCGGCGATGAGGACACCGCCCAGCGCCTGCCCCGCCACCGCGCCCCCGGAGAGGGCGACGGCGTAGTACCCCAGCGCCTTCATCCGCTGACTGCCGGTGAAGTGCAGCTGTATGCCGCTGAGCACCTGGGGGACCATCAGCGCCGCCCCCGCGCCCTGCACGACCCTGGCGCAGATGAGCGTCACCGGCCCGGGGGCCAGGGCGCAGGCCAGGGAGGCCGCCGTGAAGACGGCCATCCCGGCGTTGAAGACCCGGCGGTGGCCGTGGGCCGCGCCCAGCCGCGCCCCGGTGACCAGCAGCACGGCGTAGGCCACGACGTACCCCGAGACCACCAGGCCCGTCTCGCCGCCGGAGGCGCCGAGGCTCGCCTGGATGGACGGCGCCGCGATATTGGCTATGGCGGTGTCCACGTTGGCCATGAACTGCGCGGCCAGCAGGACCGCCAGCAGCCGCCATCGCTGCCCGCTCGACACGTCAGCCTCCTCGCCCATCTCAGCCGGCGGTGCCCGGGAACGGCACCGGCCAGTCCAGGCCGGCGAGGTCCGGGACCACCAGGTCCGCCGCCCGCAGATCGGCCGCCGGGTGGGTGGTGGTGATCCCCACGCAGGCCAGCCCCGCGGCCTTGGCCGCCGCCACGCCCGCCGGGGCGTCCTCGAAGGCGACCGCGTCCCCGGGGGATACACCCAGCGCCGCGCACCCGGCGAGGAAACCCTCCGGATCCGGCTTGCCGCGCGTCACGTCCTCCGCCGTGATCAGGACGGCGAACAGATCCGCGCCGCCCACCAGCTCCAGCAGCGCCCGCGCGTGCTCGCGCAGGCCGGAGGTCACCACGGCGAGGGGCACCCCCTCCGCGTGCAGCCGCTTGACCAGGGCCCCGGCCCCGGGGACGGCGTGGGCGGGAGGGATGTCCGGGCCGTTGAGATAGCCCACCGCCTCCTGGAACAGCTCGTCGACGGTGCTGCCCGGGAACCGGTGCGCATGGTCGGCCAGCGCCTCGTGCCCGCGCCGGCCGACGAAGGTGGCCAGGAGGGCGTCGTCGGCCGTCATCCCGTGGGCCTGGAACAGCCGCGTCCAGGCGGCACGACTGCGGTGTTCGGTGGCGACCAGCGTGCCGTCGAGGTCGAAGAGCGCCGCTTTCCGGGCGTTCGTCATCAGGGAACCGTCCTTACGTGTGCACGCCGTGGCGTGCTCGTGAGCGAAATACCACCGCCGGAGGGCGGGTCAGACGTGGGAGGCGAGGGATTCCTCGAGGTCCCGGTAGAGGCCCAGCCAGGGGAGCCGGTCCTGGAGGGCAGCGGCGCCCCGCACCACCGCTCGGTCGCCGTGCCTCCTGGCGGCCAGCTGAAGGCCGACCGGGACGCCGTTGGCCGCCCGTCCGACGGGGACGGTCGCGGCGGGGCTGCCGATCAGATTGAACGGGCTGGTCAGCGACCAGCCGACGAACTCGTCCACCGGCTCGCCCGCGACCTCGCGGGGACCGACCGTGGTCCGCGTGGTGTCGTTGGGCACCCCCGCCACCGAGTTGACCGGGCTGACGATCAGATCGAAGTCGTCGAAGACGCTCTCGAAGGTGTCCAGCACACGGGTGCGCAGCAGATCGCCGAGCCGGAAGTCCACCGCGCTCAGCGCCTCGCCGACGCGCACGCTCGCGGCATAGGCGCGATCGACCCGCTGGTCACCCGGCAGGTCGAGCCCCATTCGCCGGCTGATCTCGGCGGACTCGGCGTGGGCCAGGGACAGATAGCGCCGCCACGCGGCGGTGAGCTCGGCGTGGGGGACCGGCAGCCGGAAATCCACCTCGACGATCTCGGCACCGGCCTCCTTCAGGGCCGGGAGCGCGGCCCGCACCAACGCCTCGACCTCCGGCTCGACCGGATAGCCGCCGAGGTCGGGGCTGTAGGCGACGCGCAGACCGGTCAGCGACGGCTCCAGGGCGGAGGTGAGCGTGTCGGTGACCGGGAAGGAATAGGGATCCCGGGAGTGGGGGCCCGACATCAGGTCGAGACCGAGCACGGCGTCCTCGACGGTCCGGGCCAGGGGGGCGTAGCAGACCATCGGATTGAGCCGGCGGAAGGCGTTCGGCCGGGCGGGCACGGCGACCCGCCCGAAGGTGGTCATCATCGTGAACACGCCGCAGAAGGCGCCGGGCACGCGCAGCGAGCCGCCCGCGTCGGACCCCTGGGCCAGCGGCACCATCCCCGAGGCGACCGCCGCCGCGCTGCCGCCCGAGGAACCGCCCGCGTTCATGGCGGGGTTGAAGGGGGTGGAGGTGGGGCCGAAGAGGGAGTTGTCCGTCGTCGCCTTGAAACCGAACTCCGGGGTGTTCGTCTTGCCCACCACGATCGCGCCGGCGTCCACCAGCCGCTCCACGCACAGGATCGTGTCCTGCGCGACCTCCTCGGCGAAGACCTCCGATCCGCGGGTCACCCGCACACCGGCCACCGGGTCGAGGTCCTTCACCCCGATCGGGACGCCGTGCAGCGGGCCCAGCTCGGCGCCCGAGAGGACCGCCCGCTCGGCCTTCCCGGCGGCCGCGAGCGCCTCCTCACGGCACAGGGTCACAAAGGCGTTGACCACGGGGTTGTACCGCTCGATGCGGTCGAGGCTGGCGCGGACGGCCTCCACCGGTGAGACGTCACGCTTGCGGATCAGCTCGGCGAGCCGGGTCGCGGTCAGCGACGCGAAGTCGTCCATGATTCCCGTCCTCCTCAAGGACCGTACGGAACACTCGTCTTAGGAACACCGGTCCGGGCCGAGGGGTTGCAGACCCCCGCGGGCCGGCTCGTCACCGCTCGTCCGGCAGGGGGTCGAGCACGAGCTTCTCCTCCATCCGGCGCACCGCGCGGTGGTCGGCCCGGACCTGCTCCGGGTCCTCGTGCGCCAGCACCACGAAGCCCAGCGACAGGGTCTCCAGCAGGTCCTGGGTCACGCCCAGCCGCTGTCCGTTCCGCACCTGCACGGCGGCGTGGTGCAGGGACGCCAGCTCGTGCACGCCGTCGAGGACCTCGGCGTCGCGCACGACCCCGGCGGACCGGCTGATCAGGAAGACCACCAGCGTGTGCCGCAGCAGGGTGTAGTGGGAGGGGAGGGCGGGAGCGTCGCCGCCGGCCGAGGGGAGCACGCTGCGCACCGTGCGGTCGATCTGACTGTCGCCCGTGGCGTGGCGGCAGAACCGCGGCTGGCCGCCGCCGTGCGGCCGGGCGTTGAGCTCGATCAGGCGGGGCCCGGCCTCCGTCAGCATGATCTCCACATGGGCCGCCCCGAACCGCAGCCCCACGGCGTCGAGGACGCCCCGGGCGTACTCGACGAGGCCCGGCACCACCGGGTCGTCCGGGGCCAGCCACTCCATCGTGTCGTAGACGGCCATGTGCGGTCCGTTGTCGACCTTGGAGTAGCGGGTGACGTCGGTGACCGTGTGAACGCCGCCGTGGCTGAAGGTGTCCACCACGTACTCCGTGCCGACGGCGTACTCCATGACCAGCATGCGGTCGTTGAGCACGTCCCACTGGTTGCGCTCGCCGAGCTGTGCCTCGAACGCCTCGCGCCAGCCCTCGCCCCCGGCGATCCGCACGACGCCGTCCGTGCCCGCGCTCCGCGGAGGCTTGATCACCAGATCCCGCCCGGCCAGCCCCTCCGCGGCGATCCAGGCCTCCACCTCCTCCGCGTCGTCCGTGCAGATCTGCGGGATGACGGGAAGGCCCGCGCGGGCCGTGGCCGCGGCCATCTCGCCCTTGTCCCGCCGCGCCGCGGCCAGCGCGGGATCACTGGCCCGCTCCGGCGTGAGATCGGCGGCGAGCCGCTCCGCGAGCTCGACACCGGTGTCCGTGCCGGCCACCACGCACCTGGGGCCCAGCTCCCTCAGGCGGGCGACGAGGGAGCCGAGGTCGCCGTCGTACCCGATCACCTCGTCGAAGTCCTCCGGGTGCCAGGAGGAGGCGTACACCTCGATCGGCGGCCGGGACAGGACCGCGACGACCGGTATCCCGGCCTCCCGGAACGCCGGGGCGAAATACGCCCCCGAGGAATAGGGATCGACGACGACGGCCGGACCGGACCCGGACCCGGCCCCGGACCCGGAAAGAGAAGGAGAATTGGTCATACTCCTGAAACACCGCGACCCGCCCGTGCGTTGCACACCCCTTCTATCCTGGGCACATGCTGACCATCACCCAGGACCTCCACGACCGGATCGTCGCCCACGCCCGTGCGGACCACCCCGACGAGGCGTGCGGCGTGGTCGCCGGGCCGGCCGGCAGCGACCGCCCCGAGCGGTTCATCCCGATGCTCAACGCGGCCCGGTCGCCCACGTTCTACGAGTTCGACTCGACCGACCTGCTCAAGCTCTACCGGGAGATGGACGACCGGGACGAGGAGCCCGTCGTCATCTACCACTCCCACACCGCGACCGAGGCCTACCCCTCCCGCACCGATGTCACCTATGCCAACGAACCGGGCGCGCATTACGTCCTGGTCTCGACGGCCGACACGGACGACGCCGGGCCCTTCCAGTTCCGCTCGTTCCGGATCGTCGAGGGCGAGATCACCGAGGAGGAGGTCACGGTGGTCCCGGCCCACTGAGCCGACCACCGACCTTCCCGCCCCTCCTTCCCCTCTCATCCATACCGTCACTCAAGACGACCTGTTTCACATACCGGGACGAACATACGGCTGGCGCACGGGGAATCGATACGATGCGCCCACAGTTCTCCCTCAGGAACCAGGCATCTCCCGCAGTCCGACAGGAGCACCCACCCATGGCCATCGAGGTCCGCATCCCCACCATCCTCCGCACCTACACCGATGGCCGGAAGGCCGTCGAGGGCAGCGGCGCCACGATCGACGAGCTCTTCAAGGACCTCGACAGCAGGCACCAGGGCATCCGTGAGCGCCTGGTCGACGAGAAGGGCGACCTCCGCCGCTTCGTGAACGTCTACCTCAACGACGAGGACGTCCGCTTCCTCGGCGGCATCGCCACCGAGCTCGGCGACGGCGACAGCGTCACCATCCTGCCGGCCGTCGCCGGCGGCATGGGCTGATCGGGCAGCCGGTGCGCTACGACAGCCCCCTGGCCGCGGTGGGCAACACGCCGCTCGTCCGCCTGCCGCGCCTGTCCCCGTCCGGGTCCGTGCGGATCTGGGCGAAGCTGGAGGACCGCAACCCCACGGGATCGGTCAAGGACCGCCCCGCCCTGTACATGATCGAGCAGGCGGAGAAGGCCGGCCGGCTCACCCCCGGCTGCACGATCCTGGAGCCCACCTCCGGCAACACCGGCATCTCGCTCGCCATGGCCGCGAAGCTCAAGGGCTACCGGATGGTGTGCGTGATGCCCGAGAACACCAGCGAGGAGCGCCGTCAGCTGCTCGCCATGTGGGGCGCCGAGATCATCCCCTCGCCCGCCGCGGGGGGCTCGAACACGGCCGTACGGGTGGCCAAGGAGCTGGCCGCGCAGCACCCCGGATGGGTGATGCTCTACCAGTACGGCAACCCCGACAACGCCGGCGCCCACTACGCCACCACCGGCCCCGAGATCCTCGCCGACCTCCCGGAGATCACCCATTTCGTGGCGGGCCTCGGCACCACCGGCACGCTGATGGGCGTCGGACGCTATCTGCGGGAGCACCGGCCCGGCGTACGGATCGTCGCCGCCGAGCCGCGCTACGACGACGTCGTCTACGGTCTGCGCAACCTCGACGAGGGGTTCGTGCCCGAGCTCTACGACGAGTCCGTCCTCACCACCCGCTTCTCCGTGGGCTCCGAGGACGCCGTCCGCCGCACCCGCGAACTCCTCTCCGAGGAGGGCATCTTCGCGGGCGTGTCCACCGGTGCCGTGCTGCACGCCGCGCTGGGCGTCGCCCGCAAGGCGGTACGCGCCGGCGAGAGCGCGGACATCGTCTTCATCGTGGCCGACGGGGGCTGGAAGTACCTCTCGACCGGCGTCTACACCGCCGCCACGACGGACGAGGCGGTCGAGACGCTGCACGGCCAGCTCTGGGCGTAGGGCCGGGCTCCGGACCGGGCGTGAGCGCCTTCCGGCGCGCCCGCCCGCCGCATTCCCGTGCCACCGGTTCACCCCGTTCCGCGCCGGTTCGCGCCGGTCCGTAAAAACCGGACCGGTCCGTAAAAAACAGAACTGTGCACGGATGAACTGCTACTACCGATGTTGAGAAGCGGCTGACATCATCACGTGGGAGACGCACATGAACTGTCCCGCATGTGGATCTTCGGACATGAGGCAACTCAACAATGGAAACTGGCAGTGCGGAAACTGCGGCGCAGTCACGGCTGGACAAGGCGGCGTGGGATGCGCTCGCCCCTGAGACGCGAGAGCGGCTGGCGGCCTTCATGTCGCCCGACGTGTTCACCGTGACGGCGGGCAGCAAGGAGTCGGCCGAGCGCTTCCAGCGCTTCATGGACACGCTGGACCGCGCCGAGCGGCACCGCCCGCTCTAGGGCGTGTCCGATGGGTCGCCGCCGGCCCGCCGCGTACCGTCCGCGCCCCGGTGCCCCCCGTCCGTACGCATGTCCCCATTTCATACTCCGGGCCCCGCCCGCGTCGCTTCCCAGGGCGCGCGCGGGGCCCGTGCGCGTACGGAGTGCCGCACCGGCCCACGTCCGTCCTGGTGATTCCGCCCACACGCCCTCACTCGGAGGAGTCCCGGCCCGCTTCTCGCCTTACCCTCGACTGCACCGCATGGCCCCCCGTAACCGGCCCACGGAGGTTCAGGCCCGCATGAAGCTCACCGTCGTCGGATGCTCGGGCTCCTTCCCGTCCACGGAATCGGCCTGCTCGAGCTATCTGGTGGAGGCCGACGGCTACCGGATCCTCCTCGACCTGGGCAATGGCGCCCTCGGCGAGCTGCAGCGGCACATCGGTCTCTACGACCTCGACGCCGTGCTGCTGTCGCATCTGCACCCCGACCACTGCATCGACATGTGCGGCTATTTCGTCGCCCGCTACTACCGTCACGAGGGCGGCAGGGCCGACGCCATACCCGTCTACGGGCCGGCGGGTACCGAGGAGCGGCTCGTCACCGCCTACGGCGACGTGCCCCACGACTCCTGCATGAGCGAGGTGTTCGACTTCCGCACCCTCGTGCCGGGCACGTTCACCCTCGGCCCGCTCACGGTCCGGGCCGCCCGGGTGAGCCATCCCGTCGAGGCGTTCGCGTTCCGGGTCGAGCACGACGGCTCGTCACTGGTGTACTCGGGCGACACGGGGCCCTGCGAGGCGCTGCACGAGCTGTCGGCGGGAACGGACCTGCTGCTGTGCGAGGCGTCCTTCACGCACGGCAAGGAGGACATCCCCGACCTCCACCTGAACGGCCTGGAAGCCGGCGAGGTGGCCGCGCGCGCGGACGCCGGCCGGCTGGTCCTCACCCACATCCCCCCGTGGACGGACCCGCTGACCAATCTGCGCGACGCGCGGTCGGTCTACGACGGCCCGGCGGAGCTGGCCCACGCGGGCGCGGTCTACGAGGTCTAGCCCGCGACCGAAGGGCTGCGACAGAAGAGCCGCCCCCGCAGTCGCCTCCAGCCGCCCTGCAATGCGAAGAAGCCCCGGAACCAGAGGTTCCGGGGCTTCTTCCCTGAGGGGCGGGGCGTTACGCCTTCGCCGCCTCGGTCTCCTCCTCGGGCTCACGGCCCGGGGTGGGGATGTTGAACTTCAGGATGGCGAACCGGAAGATCGCGTAGTACAGCGCGCCGAAGCCGACGCCCACGAGCATCAGCATCCACGGCTTGGTGGCGATGCCCAGGTTCAGCAGGAAGTCGATCACACCGGCGGAGAAGCCGAAGCCGTCCTTCATGCCGAGCGCCCACGTCAGGGCGTGCGAGACACCCGTGAGGAGCGCGTGCACCGCGTACAGCGCCGGGGCGATGAACATGAAGGTGAACTCGATCGGCTCGGTCACACCGGTCACGAACGACGTCAGGGCGAGCGAGAACATCATGCCGCCGACGAGCTTGCGGTTCTCCGGGCGGGCGCAGTGGACGATCGCCAGGCAGGCCGCGGGGAGCGCGAACATCATGATCGGGAAGAAGCCGGTCATGAACTGTCCGGCGTTCGGGTCGCCGGCGAGGAAGCGGGCGATGTCGCCGTGCTTGCCGTGGTACTCGCCGGCCTGGAGCCACGGGAAGGAGTTGAGCAGGTGGTGCATGCCGACCGGGATCAGCGCGCGGTTGAAGACGCCGAAGATGCCCGCGCCCACGGCGCCGGAGCCGACGAGCCACTCGCCGAAGTTGTGCAGACCCGTGCCGAGGACCGGCCAGATGAGACCGAAGACGATGCCGATGACGAGACCGGCGAAGGCCGAGACGATCGGCACCAGGCGGCGGCCGCCGAAGAAGCCCAGCCACTCGGGCAGCTTCTTGCGGTGGTAGCGCTGGTACAGCAGTGCCACGACGATGCCCATGACGACGCCGCCGAGGACGCCGGCGTCGACCGGCGCGGCGTTCATGACGATCTTGCCGTCCACGACGGAGGCGACCTTCGGCAGGTGGCTGTCGGTGAACGTGGCGAGGACGTTCTTGAAGACCAGGTAGCCGGTCACCGCGGCGAGCGCGGTGGAGCCGTCCGACTTCTTCGCGAAGCCGATCGCCACACCGACGGCGAACAGCAGGGCCATGTTGCCCAGCAGCGCGTTGCCGCCCGCCGCCATGTAACCGGCGATCTTGGTGATGAAGGCCGGGAACGAGTCCCGGCCGAGCATGTCGTTGTTGCCCAGGCGGACCAGCAGCGCGGCGGCGGGGAGCACCGCGACGGGGAGCATGAGGCTGCGACCGATACGCTGGGCGATCGCCATGGCTCCCGCGCCGCGCTTCTTCTTTTCCGGTGCCGCCTCTTCAGGCGCCGCCTTCGCCGCCTTGGCTGCCGTACTCATCGGATTCCTCCAGGTGAGGCGGGCGCTCGGGGGAAAGGGGGACGGCCCGCATTTGGTCTACACCACTAGTGGTTTAGACCTGTTGTAGCACGTGAGTCGGGCATAAAGGAATCCACTGTTCCAAGTGGTGTGGGCCACAGCCGTAAAGATCGCGTGAGGCGTCGGCGCTGTGTCACGCGGCCCTCACCACGCGTGGATCGCGGGGGGTTCCGAAGGGTCCGGAACTACTTCACGTTCTCCTTCTCCATCGCCTCCGCCACGTCCTCGGGTTCCCGCCCGGGAGTCGCGAGGTCGAAGAAGGTGATGACGAAACGGAAGAGCGCGTAATAGACGGCCGCGAAAGCCAGCCCGATCGGAATGATGAGCGCCGGCTTGGTCGCCAGCCCCCAGTTGATGACGTAGTCGATCAGTCCCGCCGAGAAGCTGAAGCCGTCGTGGACCCCCAGCCCCCAGGTGACCGCCATCGAGACGCCCGTCAGCAGGGCGTGCGCCACGTACAGCAGGGGGGCGATGAAGAGGAAGGAGTATTCGATCGGCTCGGTGATGCCCGTGACGAACGACGTCAGGCCCACCGAGAGCATCATGCCGCTCACCGCCTTGCGGTGCTCCGGCCGCGCGCAGTGCGCGATGGCCAGCGCGGCGGCCGGCAGCGCGAACATCATGATCGGGAAGAAGCCGGAGGTGAACTGCCCGGCGGTCGGGTCGCCGGCGAGGAAGCGGTTGATGTCGCCGTGCACCACGGTGCCGTCCGGTTTCGTGTACGAGCCGAACTGGAACCACACGAAGACGTTCAGGAACTGGTGCAGGCCGATCACCAGCAGGGCGCGGTTGGCGACGCCGAAGATGCCCGCGCCGAGCGAGCTCAGATCCGAGAGCCACTCGCTGAAGCTCGTCAGCGCGTCGCCCACCGGAGGCCAGATCCACAGGCACAGTGCCGCGAAGGCGATGCCCACGAACGCCATGATGATGGGGACGAGCCGGCGGCCGTTGAAGAAGCCCAGCCAGTCCACCAGCCGCACCCGGTGGTAGCGCTGCCAGAACCAGGCCGCCAGCAGGCCCATGACGATGCCGCCGAAGACGCCGGGGTTCTGGTACGAGGCCGCCGCCGGGGTCCCTGCGCTGGTGAGGCAGACGCCGCTGAGCAGCCCCAGCGCGGTGTGCCGGGAGCCGGCCGGGCAGGGCTCGGGGAACTGGTGCAGCACCGAGAAGTAGACGAGGAAGCCGGCCACCGCGGCCAGCGCGGTGGAGCCGTCCGACTTCTTCGCCATGCCGATGGCGACACCCACCGCGAACAGCAGCGGCAGACCCAGCGACGAGTCCAGCAGCGCCCCGCCCGCCCCGGCCATCACCTTGGCGACGTCCGTCCAGCCCAGCCCGTCCTTGCCGAACACATCGGGCTGCCCCAGCCGGTTGAGGATGCCCGCCGCCGGGAGCACCGCGATGGGCAGCTGGAGGCTGCGGCCCATCTTCTGCAGTCCCTGGAAGAGGCCCTGCATGCGCATCCGCCCCTGCGGGCGCGCCGCGGCGGTCGAGCTCATCTGCGTCCTCCCAGCTGCTGGCATACTGGTGTAGACCACTTGCGATGCGGTTGCGGGCCTCCCGGAACGGCTGTGCCGGGTGGTCGCCATCTTTCGTGAGATGGCGGACATATGCCCGCAGAGTTGGGCTATACGTGGGTTACCGTGTGAAAGCCGGTCGGCGGAGCCGCCGAGGGGCTGAGACAACCAGGAGTGCACATGGCCAGCAAGGCTGAGAAGATCGTCGCCGGCCTCGGCGGCATCGACAACATCGAAGAGGTCGAGGGCTGCATCACCCGCCTCCGCACCGAGGTCGCCGACCCCTCCCTCGTCGACGAGGCCGCGCTGAAGGCCGCCGGCGCCCACGGCGTCGTCAAGATGGGCACCGCCATCCAGGTCGTCATCGGCACCGACGCCGACCCGATCGCCGGCGAGATCGAGGACATGCTCTGAGCCGAACCCACCGGCTCCTGTGACTCGAGGGCCCCGCTTCCGGTTCCAGCCGACCGGAACGGGGCCCTTCGCCGTTGCGGATAGGCTCATCACCATGTCTCGCATCGACGGCCGTACCCCCGACCAGCTCCGCCCCGTGACCATCCAGCGCGGCTGGAGCAAGCACGCCGAAGGCTCCGTCCTCGTCTCGTTCGGCGACACCAAGGTCTTCTGCACCGCCAGCGTCACCGAGGGCGTGCCCCGCTGGCGCAAGGGCTCCGGAGAGGGCTGGGTCACCGCCGAGTACGCGATGCTGCCCCGTTCCACCAACACCCGCGGCGACCGCGAGTCCGTGCGCGGCAAGATCGGCGGCCGGACGCACGAGATCTCCCGCCTCATCGGCCGCTCCCTGCGCGCCGTCATCGACTTCAAGGCCCTCGGCGAGAACACCATCGTCCTGGACTGCGACGTCCTCCAGGCCGACGGCGGCACCCGCACCGCCGCCATCACCGGCGCCTACGTGGCCCTGGCCGACGCCATCACCTGGGCCCAGGGCAAGAAGCTGATCAAGCACGGCCGCAAGCCGCTGACCGGTACGGTCGCGGCCGTCAGCGTCGGCATCGTCGACGGCGTCCCGCTGCTCGACCTCTGCTACGAGGAGGACGTCCGCGCCGAGACCGACATGAACGTCGTCTGCACCGGCGACGGCCGCTTCGTCGAGGTCCAGGGCACCGCCGAGGCCGAGCCCTTCGCCCGCGAGGAGCTCAACAGCCTCCTCGACCTCGCGGTCGCCGGCTGCGCGTCGCTGGACGCCGCCCAGCGCGAGGCCCTGGCCCGCACGCTCTGACGGGACCTCCCGCCCCGGGGGCCCGCACGCGGCCCCCGGGATAATCGGGAACCATGAAGCGCCTGATCCTCGCCACCCGCAACGCCAACAAGGTCACCGAGCTGCGCGCCATCCTGGCCGCCGCCGGTCTCGACGTCGAACTCGTCGGTGCCGACGCCTACCCCGAGATCCCGGACGTCAAGGAGACCGGCGTCACCTTCGCCGAGAACGCCCTCCTCAAGGCCCACGCGCTGGCCAAGGCCACCGGCCACGCCGCCGTCGCCGACGACTCCGGCCTCTGTGTCGACGTCCTGAACGGCGCCCCCGGCATCTTCTCCGCCCGCTGGGCGGGCCGGCACGGCGACGACAAGGCCAACCTGGACCTCCTGCTGGCCCAGCTCTCCGACATCGCCGACGAGCACCGCGCCGCCCACTTCGCCTGCGCCGCCGCGCTCGCCCTCCCCGACGGCACCGAGCGCGTCGTCGAGGGCCGCCTGGAGGGCACGCTGCGGCACGAGCCCACGGGCTCGGGCGGCTTCGGCTACGACCCGATCCTCCAGCCCCTCGGCGAGACGCGCACCTGCGCCGAGCTGACGGCGGAGGAGAAGAACGCGATCAGCCACCGGGGGAAGGCGTTCCGCGGGCTGGTGCCGGTGGTGCGCGAGCTGCTGGGCTGACCGTACGTGAAGGGGCTGACCGTACGTGAAGGAAGCCGACCGTACGTGAAGGGGCTGACCGTACGCCCCCGCTGACCGTACGCCGAAGGGCCGTCCCGTACATCATGGGACGGCCCTTCACGTCTGTGCGGCCGGAGGGACTCGAACCCTCACGGGTGTTACCCCACTGGGACCTAAACCCAGCATGACTGCCAATTCCATCACGGCCGCCCGGCACGGCCATCGTATCGGCCCGCACCCGGCAGTTGGGCGGCAGCCCGGCGGCGGGGACGAAGCCGGTGCGCCCGGATGGGAACGCGGGATGCCGTTTCACCGTCCCTCAGAGCGGGAGTGGACACGCCCGTGAACGAACACCCGCACGTGATCGAGGAAGAGAGCCCGATGACCGACCGCGCCGTGGCTCGTTGGGCGGGCATGCGCACCGTTGTGGCGATCCTCGCGGGAGTCGCCGTGCTGGTGCTCGGCGGGCTCTGGCTGGCCGCCGCCACGGACCGCGCGCACGACGTCGACGAGGCGCCGAGGACGGCCGCCGCGCAGAAGTCGCGCGCGGCGGGGCGCGAGGCGCAGGCCGAGGTCGAGGACTCCGACTCCCGGGAGATGCCGGGCGTACGGGACTGCGGGGTGGGCGAGCCGGTGCTGGAGCCCACGATCATCACTCTCGACTGCTCCACCGCGGGCCGGGTGGCCAGCGACATCCAGTGGGACGACTACACGGCGGGCGGCGCGGCCGGCAGCGGCGTGGTCCAGGTCTCCAGCAACGCGGCCGGCGCGGCCGCCGGCAAGTCCTTCCCGGCGCGGCTGCGGCTGTTCGGGCCCAAGGAGGTGGACGGGCTGGTTGCCTTCACGGCCCTCGAGGTGACGTACACGGGTGCGACCCCCAAGGGGGAGCACACAGAGGTGTTCCCGATCGCGTGATGGGTATTCGTGGCCGGATCGCGCTCGCGATCTCCTTCGTCACCGCCCTGGCCGTCGTGGTCCTCGGCGTCGCGGTGCACCACATCTCGGGCATGGAGCGCGACCGGCAGGCCCTGGCCTACCAGGACGGCCTGCTGAGCTCCGCCCTGCAGATCTACCAGCGCGACGGCACCCTCGCGCTGGGCGCGCAGCTGGACGACTCCACCCTGCCGTACCCCCTCGCGCGGGCGGTGGCCAAGGGCCGGTCCGGTACGTACATCAGCGGTGGCGAGGACCCGCGCGTGTGGGCCGCGACACCGGTCGGCGACGACAAGGTGCTGTCGATCTCGGCGTCCTACCCCGACCGCGACCCGCTGCAGGCCGCGCTGGACAAGGCGCTGGTGGTGGCCGGCACCACGACGGTGGCACTGATGGCCGTGGTGGCGTGGTTCGTCGCGCAGAGCCTGTCGCGGCGGCTGCGGCTGAGCGCCGCGGCGGCGCGCCGGATCGCCTCCGGCGAGGCGCCGGACGCGGACGCGCTGCACGCCGGCGGCCGGGACGAGGTCGCGGAGCTGGGCCGCTCGGTGCACCACATGGCCATGTCGCTGGCGGCGCGGGTGTCGGCGGAGCGGCAGTTCACGGCGGACGTGGCGCACGAGCTGCGCACGCCGGTCGCGGGCCTGGTGGCGTCCGCGGAGCTGCTGCCGCACCCGCGCGCCGTGGAGATGGTGCAGGAGCGCGCGCAGACGCTGCGCGCGCTGGTGGAGGACCTGCTGGAGGTGTCCCGCCTGGACGCGGGCGTGGAGAGCGCGCAGCTGGAGGCCGTGGAGCTGCCGTCCCTGGTGCACGGCATCGTCAAGCGGGCGCGCGGCCAGCGCGGTGTGGGCGACGTGGCCGTCGAGGTGATCGGCGAGGGCCGGATCGTGGCCACCGACGCCCGCCGGGTGGAGCGGATCCTCGTCAACCTCCTCGCCAACGCCGCGAAGCACGGCCGGCCCCCGATCGAGATCACCGTCGAGGGCACCCGGATCGTCGTCCGCGACCACGGCGACGGCTTTCCGCCCGGCCTGGTGGACCAGGGGCCGCGCCGGTTCCGTACGGCCGCGCCCGAGCGGGGCACCGGGCACGGTCTGGGGCTCACCATCGCGGTGGGGCAGGCCGCGGTGCTCGGGGCGCGGCTGGCCTTCGGGGAGGCGGAGGGCGGTGGCGCCCAGGCCGTCCTCGACCTGCCGGAGGCCGAGGACGAGCCGGAGGGGGAGGCACCGGGCCCCCGGGCGGTTACAGCCCCAGGTCCTTGATGATCTTCGCGACGTGGCCGGTGGCCTTGACGTTGTAGAGGGCGCGCTCGACCTTGCCCTCCTCGTCGACGATCACGGTGGAGCGGATGACGCCGGTCACGGTCTTGCCGTAGAGCTTCTTCTCGCCGAAGGCGCCGTAGGCCTCCAGCACCGTCTTCTCCGGGTCGCCGACCAGCGTGACGCCGAGGCTCTCCTTCTCGCGGAACTTCGCGAGCTTCTCCGGCTTGTCGGGGGAGACGCCGATGACGTCGTAGCCGTGGCCGGAGAGGAAGTCGAGGTTGTCGGTGAAGTCGCAGGCCTGCTTGGTGCAGCCCGGGGTGAGGGCGGCGGGGTAGAAGTAGACGATGACCTTGCGGCCGCGGTGGTCGGCGAGCGAGACCTGCTTGCCGTCCGCGTCGGGCAGGGTGAAGGCGGGTGCGGTGTCGCCGGGCTGCAGTCGCTCGCTCATGGCTCTCCTCGTGGCGTCGTGGTTACGGTCCCGAGGGTAGTCAGCTCACGGATCGGGGGTGCCGCGGGGCGCGGGGCCCGGGCAGCTGACAGACTGTAGTCATCACTCTTCATCATTCTTATCGACGGGACGGAGGCAGCGCGGTGGCGGACGCCAGGACCCCTGCGCAGATCGAGGCGGACATCGCCCGCCGGCGGGAGGAGCTCGCCGTGACGCTCGACGAGATCGGCGTGCGGATGCACCCGAAGACGATCATCGGCGACGCGAAGGCCAAGGTCGCCTCCAAGGTGGACCACACGGCCGGCCGTGCCTATGTGGCGGCCAACAGGGTCGTCCAGGAGGTGCGCTCGCGCTTCACGACGGAGGACGGCGCGCCGCGGCTGGAGCGAATCGTTCCGGTGGCCATGGTGGCGGTGGGCGTCGTGGGCCTGCTGATCGCCTCCTCCAAGTCCTCCCGGCGCCGCGCGTCCTAGGGTCCCGGGGAGTTCCATGACCGGTTCGGGCCGGATGACGGCCCTGTGGCCTCGCGTCCGCGCCCGGGCAGGTACCGTCTTCGCGTGAGTACGAACACCACCCACGACAAGCTGCCCATCCGGATGCTCCACGACCGCGTACTGGTCCGGACCGACATCCCCGAGGGCGAGCGCCGCTCCACCGGCGGCATCGTCATCCCGGCGACGGCGGCGGTGGGCCGCCGGCTGGCCTGGGCCGAGGTCGTCGCGGTCGGACAGAGCGTACGGACGGTCGAGCCGGGCGACCGGGTCCTCTACGACCCCGAGGACCGCGCCGAGGTGGAGGTCCGGGGCGTCGCGTACGTCCTGATGCGCGAGCGGGACCTCCACGCGGTCGCGGCGGAGCGCCTGGAGGGGTCGGAGGACTCCACGGGCCTCTATCTGTGACGGACCCCACGGTCTGTCCTGTTTGATACGGTCGTTCGTACCCGACGAGACGCGCCGTACCGGGTCAGGACAAGACGACGCACCCCTGGAGTCACGATTCCACCGGAGGTGCCGTCATGGCATGGGTCCTGCTCGTCGTCGCCGGCCTGCTCGAGGTCGGCTGGGCGATCGGCATGAAGTACACCGAGGGTTTCACGCGGCTGTGGCCGAGCGTGTTCACCGTCGCGGGCATCGTCGCCAGCATGCTGCTGCTGGCGCGCGCCGCGCGGACGCTGCCGATCGGCACGGCGTACGGCGTGTGGGTCGGCATCGGCGCGGCCGGTGCGGCGGTGCTCGGCATGGCCGTCCTGGACGAGCCGGTGACCGCCGCGCGCGTCCTGTTCATCACCCTGCTGCTGGTGGCGGTGGTCGGCCTGAAGGCCACCTCCGGCCACTGACGGCCCCGCGGGCCGCCGCTCAGTAGACGTACCCGGGCTCAGTAGTCGTACCCGAGGAGATCCCCGGCGCCTCCCCGGCGGTCCGCCGGATGCCGTTCCTTGTCGTTCGGCGGCCCGAACGTGGGCGGTCCCGGCGGCGTCGGGAAGCCGGGCGGGGTGACCGGCGGCAGTGTGAACTCCGGCGGCCGCGGCGGCCCCTGCGTGGTCGGCGGGGTGAACGGCGGGATCGTGGTCGGCGGTGCCGAGGAGGCCGTCGGCGGTGCCGAACTCGGGGCCGTCGGCTCCAGGGTCGGCGGCGCCGCGCCGCTCTGCAGCTCCAGGTCGAAGTCCGTGGCCTCGGTGCCCTCCAGCGCGTCGGCGGTGTAGGACGCCCAGATCCGCGCGGGGTAGTCGCCGCCGTTCATACGGGCCTCCCCGGCGGCCCCGTACAGCGATTTCTGGTCACCTGTGTCGGGGTCCTGCCCCATCACCGCCACGACGGTCGCCAGGTCGGGGGTGTAGCCCGCGAACCAGGCCGCCTTGTCCTCCTCGGCGGTGCCCGTCTTGCCCGCCGCCGGCCGTCCCGCGGCCTGCGCCCTGCGGCCGGTGCCGCTCTCCACGACGCTCTGCAGGATCGACGTGGTGGTGTCGGCGGCCACGCGCGTGACCGCCTGCTTGGTGGTCCTGCCGTCCGGCAGCTGGACGTCCTCGCCGCCCTTGCTCACCGACTCGACCAGCGTGTACGGGCCGTGCCGGCCGTGGTTGGCGAGTGTGGCGTAGGCCTGCGTCATGTCCAGGACACTGGCCGTGGCGACGCCGAGGGCGATGGACGGGGTGGCGGTCAGGTCGGGCGTCCTGGCGGGGATGCCCAGGGCCACGGCGGTCTCCTTGACGTTCGCCGGGCCCACGTCCTGGGCCATCTGGGCGTACACCGAGTTCACCGAGAGGTCGGTGGCCCGGGTGACCGTGATCATCCCGTAGGACCGGCCGTCCTCGTTCTCCGGCGCGTAGCCGACCGGGCCGTTCGCGCTCTGGACCGGCCGTCTGTCGGTGCCGTCGTAGAGCGTGTTGGGGGTGATGGTGATGCCCTGCTGGGTGGTCGCGTCGTTGTCGACGGCCGAGGTGAACACGAACGGCTTGAACGTCGACCCCACTTGGTAGTCGCGCCGGGTGGCGTTGTTGACGTACTGCTTGGTGTAGTCGATGCCGCCGTAGAGTGCGACGACCTTGCCGGACTTAGGGTCGATGGAGGCGCCGCCGGCGCGGACGTACCGGTCGACCTTGCGGTCGTCACTGAGGTCGTCCATCAGCTGGGTGCGCACCGCGCTCACGAACGCGTCCTGCTTCTTCCGGTCGATGGTGGTGGTGATCCGGTAACCGCCGGCGGCCAGCGTCGTCTCGTCGACGATCTTGTTGGCGACGAGGTGGTCCTTGACGGCCTCGACCAGATAGCCGCGCTGACCCGCCATGCTCAGCCGGGGTTTCGTCTTACCGGGCGTCGGGAACGTCATCGCCGCCCGCTCCTGGAGCCCGAGCCACTTCTTCTTCACCATGCCGTTGAGGACGTAGTTCCAGCGGGCCGTGGCGCGGGCCTTGTTCTCGGGGTGCAGCCCGGTGTCGTAGAGGCCGGGGGCGTTGAGGACGGTGGCCAGGTAGGCGCCCTCGGCGGCGGTGAGCTTGTCGGAGTCCTTGTTGTAGTACGCCTGGGAGGCCGCCTGGATGCCGTAGGCGTTGCGCCCGAAGTAGCTGGTGTTGAGATAGCCCTCCAGGATGTCGTTCTTGCTCTCCTCCCGGTCCAGCTTGATGGCGATGAAGAACTCCTTCACCTTGCGGCTGATGGTCTGTTCCTGGCCGAGGTAGTAGTTCTTGACGTACTGCTGGGTGATGGTCGAACCCGACTGCTTGCCCTTGCCGGTGGCGGTGTTCCAGGCGGCGCGCAGCATCGCCTCGGGGTTGACCGCCGACTCGGAGTAGAAGTCGCGGTCCTCCGCGGCGAGGACGGCGTGCTGGACGTCCTTGGGGACGCGGCTGAGCGGCACACTCTCGCGGTTGACCTCGCCGTCGCGGGCCAGCAGGGAGCCGTCGGCGTAGAGGTAGACGTTGCTCTCGGCGACGGCGGCCTTGTTGGCCGCCGGGATGTCGACCAGCAGATAGCCGGCCACCAGCCCGCCCACGACCAGCAGGACGATCAGGAGGAAGGCTCCGAGCACCATGCGCCACGTGGGCACGAGCCGGCGCCAGCCCGTGCGCCGGGGCCGGCCCGGCCCGCCGGGCGCGCCGGACACCGCGGCCGTCTCCCCCCGCGGTGCCCATCGGGGCGGCGCGTGGCCAGTACCGGCGGACCGCTGCCGTGACTGCTCGTCGCTCATGTCTCCTGGGACTCCTCGGCCGCCGCCGGGGTTGTGCGGCCACGGCGGAGCGGTGTGCGGGTCGGGGGTTCCGAAGTGTGTCGTACGCCCCGAAAGACACTGTCGCATCCAGCGTTCCGGCTGAAGGTCGCAGCGCACCTTTGACAGCGCCGTAAGGGCCGTTCAGGCCAGCCCGACCACTCCATGGGGTGAAAATCCGTGGTTCGCGGACGAGCCGTGGGACTAGGCTCCTGCGCTTGGCGGTGCACGGGCGGTGACGACGGGCGAGGAGCGGCGGGAGGCTCGGGATGCGGCTGTACGCGGCTGTCGCGGTCAGCGGCTTCCGGAGGTACGCGACGTACCGGTCGGCCACCGTCGCCGGGGTGTTCACCAATACGGTCTTCGGCTTCATCCTCGCCTCCACCTACATCGCCCTGTGGAACGAACGGCCGCATCTGGGCGGCTACGACCGGTCCCAGGCACTGACGTTCGTCTGGGTCGGCCAGGCGCTGCTGGCGTCGGCCGCGCTGCTCGGCGGCGGCTTCCAGGAGGAGCTGCAGGAGCGCATCCGCTCCGGCGACATCGCCGTCGACCTCTACCGGCCGGCGGACCTCCAGCTGTGGTGGCTGGCGAGCGACCTGGGACGGGCGGCCTTCCAGCTGCTGGGGCGCGGGGTGGTGCCGCTCGCCGTCGGCGCGCTCGCCTTCGAACTGGCCCTCCCGGACGATCCCTTGACGTGGGCGCTGTTCCTGCTGTCGGTCCTTCTCGGCGTCGTGGTGAGCTTCGCGCTGCGTTATCTGGTGGCGCTGTGCTCCTTCTGGCTCCTCGACGGGTCGGGGGTGGGAACGCTGAGCGCCCTGCTGTGCATGTTCTTCTCCGGCAGCCTGCTGCCGCTGAACGTCTTCCCCGGCGCCCTCGGCGACGTCGCGCGGGCGCTGCCGTGGTCCGCCATGCTCCAGGTGCCCGCGGACGTCCTGCTGGGGCGGCACCGGGGCGCCGGGCTCGCGGGAGCGCTGGTCTTCCAGACGGTGTGGGCGGCCGCGCTGCTCGCGGCCGGCCGGGTGCTGCAGTCGGCGGCGACCCGCAAGGTGGTGGTCCAGGGTGGCTGACGGCGGCAGGGTGGCCGCCGGCGGCCGGGCGGACGTCAGCAGGGTGCGCCGGTGGGGCGACGGGCTGCGCTCGTACGGCCTCGTCTCGGCCATGTGGGTGCGCTCCACGATGGCGTACCGCCTGTCCTTCCTGATGATGGCCGCCGGCAATTTCGCCGGCACCGCGCTCGACTTCGTGGCCATCGCCGTCATGTTCTCGCACGTCGACGCGCTCGGCGGGTTCTCCCTGCCCGAGGTCGCCTTCCTCTACGGCACGACGAGCACCTCCTTCGGCCTCGCCGACCTCGCGCTGGGCAACATGGACAAGCTCGGCCGGCGGGTGCGCGACGGCACGCTGGACACCCTGCTGGTGCGTCCCGCGCCCGTCCTCGCGCAGGTGGCCGCCGACCGCTTCGCGCTGCGGCGGGTGGGGCGGCTCACCCAGGGCGCCCTGCTGCTGGGCTGGTCGCTGGCCCACCTGGACGTCGCCTGGACACCGGTCGCGGTGGCCCTCGTCCCCCTGATGGTCGTCAGCGGAGCGGTGATCTTCGGCGCGGTCTTCGTCGGCGGCGCGGCGTTCCAGTTCCGGGCGGACGACGCGTCGGAGGTCCAGAACGCCTTCACCTACGGCGGGACGACGCTCCTGCAGTACCCGCCCACCGTCTTCGCCACCGACCTGGTGCGCGGGGTCACGTTCGTCGTGCCGCTCGCCTTCGTCAACTGGGTGCCCGCGCTGCGCGTACTGGGCCGCGACGACCCGCTGGGGCTGCCGGGCTGGGTGGACTTCGCCTCGCCGCTCGTGGCCCTCGTGTGCTGCGCGGCGGCCGGGCTGGCATGGCGGGCGGGACTGCGGAGCTACCGGAGCACGGGGAGCTGAGGACGATGGACACGATCATCGAGCTAGACGGCGTGGAGAAGGTCTTCCACGTCCGCCGCAGGGCGGGCTTCCTGCGCCGCGAGCGGCGGGAGGTGCGGGCCGTGGACGGCATCGGCTTCCGGGTGCCGCGCGGCGCGATGGTGGGCTACATCGGCCCCAACGGCGCGGGGAAGTCCACCACGGTCAAGATGCTGACCGGCATCCTCACCCCCAGCGCCGGACGGCTGCGCGTGGCGGGCATCGACCCCTCCCGCGACCGTACGGCCCTGGCGCGCCGCATCGGCGTGGTGTTCGGGCAGCGCACCACCCTGTGGTGGGACCTCCCGCTGCGCGACTCGTACGGGCTGGTGCGCCGCATGTACCGCATCCCGGACGGCCGTTACCGCGCGAACCTGGAGCGCTGTGTGGAGCTCCTCGACCTCGGCGGGCTGCTGGACGTGCCGGTGCGGCAGCTCTCGCTCGGCCAGCGGATGCGCGGGGACATCGCCGCGGCGCTGCTGCACGACCCCGAGGTGCTCTACCTCGACGAGCCGACCATCGGTCTCGACGTGGTGAGCAAGGCCAGGGTCCGGTCGTTCCTGCGCGAGGTGAACACCGAGCGGGGCACGACCGTCCTGCTGACCACGCACGACCTGACGGACATCGAGCAGCTCTGCACACGGGTGATGGTCATCGACCACGGCCGCCTCGTCCACGACGGCGATCTGGAGGCGCTGCACGCGGCGGGGCGGGGCGAGCGGATGCTCGTGGTCGATCTGGAGCGCGAGATGCCCCCCATCAAGGGCGTGCCCGGCGCGCGGACCGTACGTGTCGAAGGGCCCCGCCAGTGGCTGGCGTTCGCCGCGACGAGCAGTGCCGCGCCCATCGTCGCGGCGGTGGCCGCACGTTGGCCGCTGGTGGACCTGTCGGTGCGCGAGCCCGACATCGAGGAGGTCATCGCCCGGCTGTACGCCGAACGGCCCGCCCCGTAGCCCCTTAGGCTGGCGTCATGACGAGCGAACTTCCCGAGATGCGCGCCTCCGACGCCGAGCGGGAGCGCGTGGCCGAGGTGCTGCGTGAGGCCGTCGCCGAAGGGCGGCTGGACATGGAGGAGTTCGGGGAGCGGCTGGACGCCGCCTACAAGGCGCGTACGCACGCCGATCTGGAGCCGCTCGTACGGGATCTGCCGGTGCCCTCCCACGCGGGCGCGGGGACGGTCGAGGCGGCCGCGGGGGACTGGGCCGGACGGATCGGGGGCCCTGCCACGTCCCGGGGCGCGGTCGGCGTCATGGGCGGCTTCCAGCGGCGCGGCCGCTGGACCGCGCCCCGCGTGTTCACCGCCTTCGTCTTCTGGGGCGGCGGTGAGATCGACCTGCGCGAGGCGCGGTTCGAGGACCGCGAGGTGGTCATCCGCTGCATCGCCGTCATGGGCGGCATGCAGGTCGTCGTGCCGCCGGAGCTGGAGGTCCATGTCGGCGGCGTGGGCGTCATGGGCGCCTTCGACGACAAGGCCTCCGGCCCGGGCACCCCGGGCTCGCCCGTCGTGCGGGTCACCGGGTTCGCCTTCTGGGGCGGTGTCGGCGTCGACCGGAAGGTGACGAAGGCCGAGCGGAAGCGGCTGCGGGAGGAGCGGCGCGAGGAACGCCGGCTGGACCGCGAGGAGCGCCGGGGCGAGCGCAAGTCGCTGGAGTGATCGTTTCTCCCCCCCCCGGATCTCTCTCCCCGGATCTCTCCCTGGGCCCCCGGATATCTCCCCGGACAGGCCCTTCGCGCGCGTCCTAGAGCGCCGCGGCGACCGGCCGGTTCCTGAGCGTGCCGAGGTCCAGGGAGTCGGCCATCACGCGGTAGCCGGCGTCACTGGGGTGGAGGTGGTCGCCGCAGTCGTAGGCCGGCAGCAGCCGCTGCGGGTTCGCCGGGTCGCGCAGCGCCAGGTCGAAGTCGACCACGTCGTCGAAGACGCGCCCGGCGCGGATCTCGGCGTTCACGCCCTGTCGGACGATCTCCTGCTCCGGCACGACGCCCTTGTGGCCCGTGAAGGGCGTGAGGGTGGAGCCCACGACGCGCACGCCGCGCGCGTGCGCCCGCTCGACGAGCCGGCGCAGCCCCCCGGCGATCCGCGCCGGGTCGGTCTGCTTGGGGCGGCGGAGGATGTCGTTGACGCCCAGCTCGACGACCACGACCCGGACACCCGCCCGGGAGAGCACGTCGCGGTCGAAGCGCTCCAGGGCGCTGGGGTTGTTGACCGGGGACGCCCCCTGGCCGCCGAGCAGGACGCGGTTGCCGCTGATGCCCTGGTTCAGCACGCCGTAGTGGGGGGCGCCGGGCTCGGAGCGCAGCCGGGCGGCCAGGAAGTCGGTCCAGCGGCGGTTGGCGCCGATGGTCGAGGACACGCCGTCCGTGATGGAGTCGCCGAGGGCCACGACCGCGCCGCGCGCCTCGGTGCTCCAGACGTCCACGCCGGTGACGTAGCGCCAGTAGGGGCTCTTCGTGGTGTACGCGCGGCCCTCGGTGTCCTCGACCCGGTCGCCGTCCGCGAGGAAGGCGGGCTGGCGGGCGTACGGGTGGATGGTGACCGGGCCCGAGGGGGCGGCGGCGTACGTGGTCACCATCAGGTCGGTGGCCCGGCCGACGGGGAGCCGGACGGGGTCGCTCACGGTGGCGCGGCCGGCCGGGATGGTGACGGCGGTCCGCCCGCCGAAGGTGAGCACGCGCATGCTGCCCGGCACGGCGGCGGGGCCGCCGGGTGTCGCGGCGACGGCCAGGGAGGCGTGGCCGATGGTCAGCGGGCCGGTCCCGAAGAGGTTCGAGAGGTGGACGCGGGCGCTGCTGCCGGCGAGCGTGGTGTGCACGACGTTGCGGATCGAGCGGTCGGGGAGCCCCTGAGGGGTGTCCGGCTCGGCCGCCGCCGGGGACGTGGACCAGGAGCCCACCCAGCCGCCCACGGCGGCGGGCGCGGCGGAGCGCCGGGCCTCGTGGGTCCGGTCGGCGGGCCGTCCGCCGGAGTCCCCGGTGGTGAGGAAAATCGCGGTCGAGACGACGATCACCACGCCCACCAGCGACGCGAGCACGGCGTACGCGGCGCCGTGGGGCAGGGGTGACCTCTTCATGGGTGGTTGTCTCCTGGGGACTGCGGAGCGTGTGGCTCCGGGCCCGGCCGGGCGGCCCGGGGCGGGAGCCACGCAGCACGTGCTCGTGACATGTCAGCTGCGACTTGTCAGACGCGGGGAACTCCTCGTCCGTTCCCCGAGTCGGTCCGGTAGGGACAATGCGTGTCAGGACAGCCGGAACGGGTGGTGCGGATGAAACGGTCGCATGGTCAGGAGCCGGCTGCCGCCGGGGATGGCGGGATTGCCGCCGATGGAGTGACGCCGGCTCCGGTGGGCGGATTCGCCTACAGCGCGGCGGACGAGGAGAAGCGGCGAGGTGTCCGCCGGATGAAGGCGCTCGCCACGGGGCTCCTGCTCGCCGTCGCCGCCGTCTACGCGCTCGCCACGTGGGCGCGTACGGCGGGCTGGGGCGGGTCCTGGGCCGGTTTCGTGGCCGCGGCGGCGGAGGCGGGCATGGTGGGCGCGCTCGCCGACTGGTTCGCCGTCACGGCCCTCTTCAAGCGCCCCCTGGGACTGCCGATCCCGCACACGGCCATCATTCCCACGAAGAAGGACCAGCTGGGCCAAAGCCTCGGCGACTTCGTGGGGGAGAACTTCCTCTCCGGCGAGGTCGTGCGGCTGCGGCTGCGGGCCGTCGGCATCGGTTCCCGGCTGGGCGCCTGGCTCGCCGACCCGGCGCACGCCGACCGGGTGACCGCCGAGCTCGCCACCGCCCTGCGCGGCGCCCTGACCGTCCTGCGCGACTCCGACGTCCAGGCCGTCGTCGGGGAGGCCGTCACCCGCCGGGCCGAGGCGGCCGAGGTCGCGCCCGGGATCGGGACGCTGCTCGGCAAGGTCGTCGCCGACGGCGGCCACCGCAAGGCGGTGGACCTGGTGTGCGCGCGGGCCCACGACTGGCTCGTCACCCACAGCGACTCGGTGATGGCCGCCGTCACCGGCGGCGCTCCCGGCTGGACGCCCCGCTTCGTGGACCGCAAGGTCGGCGAACGCGTCTACAAGGAGCTGCTCCGCTTCGTCACGGAGATGCGCGACATGCCGGACCACCCGGCGCGCGGCGCCGTCGACCGATTCCTCGCGGACTTCGCCCGCGACCTGCGGTCCGACGCCGACACCCGCGCGCGGGTCGAGCGGCTGAAGTCCGAGGTGCTGGGCCGGGGCGAGGTGCAGGACGTCATCGCCTCCGTGTGGTCGGCCGTCCGCTCGATGATCGTGGCCGCCGCGGAGGACGAGCGGAGCGAGCTCCGGCTGCGGACGCGGGCCTCCATCCTTTCCCTGGGCGCCCGGATGACCGCCGACGAGCGGCTGCGACGGAAGGTGGACGGCTGGCTGGAGGACGCGGCCGTCTATGTGGTGACGACGTACCGGGACGAGATCACCGCGCTGATCACCGAGACGGTCGCCGGCTGGGACGCCGACCACACCTCGCGCAAGATCGAGGCCCACATCGGCCGGGACCTCCAGTTCATCCGGATCAACGGCACGGTGGTCGGCGCGCTGGCGGGCCTGGTGATCTACACGACGTCGAGGCTGCTGGGGGCGTAGCGGCGCGGGGGTTCATGTACCGCCCACCGAATGCCCGTCCACGGCCTAGGGTCGGTCCGTGAAGAAACGTCTCAACCTGCTGTGGCTCCTGGTGCCGTACGTCCTCTACCTGGGCGTCCTGCCGCTCGTGGACCGTGTCCGCCCGACCGTGCTGGGCCTGCCCTTCCTCTTCTTCTGGCTGCTGCTGGCGACGTTGCTGACCCCGGTCGCCGTCTTCCTCGCGTGGCGGGGCGACCGGAAGCGGGGCCGCGCGTGAGCGCCGACGCCGCCGTCGCGTCGGCGATCTTCGGGGGGTTCATGGTCCTGACCGTCGCCCTCGGCCTGCTGGCCGTCCGCGGCCACGGCCGCGACACCGGCCTCGCCGAGTGGTCGGTGGGCGGGCGCAGCCTCGGCACGGTCCTCATCTGGGTCCTGATGGCCGGCGAGGGCTACACCAGCTTCAGCTACCTCGGCGCCGCCGGCTGGGGCTACAACCACGGCGCACCCGTCCTCTACGTCATCGCCTACATGTCCTGCGGCTACGCCATCGGCTACGTGGTCGGGCCGACGCTGTGGGCGTACGCCCGCCGGCACGGCCTGGTCACCATCACCGACATGGTGGCCCACCGCTACGACCGCCCCTGGCTCGGCACGGCGGTCGCGATCCTGGCGACCGTCTGCCTGCTGCCGTACATCCAGTTGCAGATCACCGGCATGGGCGTCGTCGTCTCGACGATCTCCTACGGGGCGATCAGCCTGAACTGGGCCTACTTCATCGCCTTCGCCGTCACGACCGGATTCGTGGTCGTCAGCGGCCTGCGCGGCAGCGCCTGGGTCTCCGTGCTCAAGGACGTGCTGGTCATCGCCACGCTCGGCTTCCTCGCGGTCTACGTGCCGACGCACTACTTCGACGGCTACGGGCCCTTCCTGGACCGGCTGGTGGCCGAGAAGCCGGACTGGCTGACCTTCACCGGCCACGGCGGCAGCGGGCTCGGCGGCGGCTGGTTCGTGACGACCAGCTTCCTCAACTCCCTGACGGTCGTCATCTTCCCGACGACCGTGGCGGGCTACCTGGGCGCGCGCAACGCCGACGCCCTGCGGCGCAACGCGATGCTGCTGCCCTTCTACAACGTGCTGCTGTTCGTGCCCATGCTGCTCGGCATGGCGGCGCTCTTCGTCGTGCCGGGGCTCACCGGGGCGGGCTCCAACCTGGCGCTGTTCAAGCTGGTCGTCGACTCGCTGCCGGCCTGGGCGGTGGGGGTGATCGGGGTCGCGGCGGCGCTGTCGTCGATCGTGCCGATGGCGGTCTTCATGCTGGTCATCGGGACGATGTGGGGGAAGAGCGTGCTGGGCGCCATCCCCCGGCTCACCGGGCGGCCGGACCGTCAGAAGGCGGCCGCGCAGGTCGTGGTGGTGGTCTCGGGCGCGCTGGCGCTGGTGCTGACCTACACCGAGCCCAACACGCTGGTGCGGCTGTCGCTCATCTCCTACGAGGGCATGGCGCAGCTCGTGCCCATGATCCTGCTCGGGCTGACCTGGCGGCGGATGACGCTGTGGGGCGCGGTGGGCGGCCTGGTGGTGGGCGGCACGCTGGTGTGCGCCCTGGTCTTCACCGGCCACGATCCGGTGTGGGGTGTGAACGCGGGCGCCGTGGCGCTGGTCGCGAACACGGCCGTGGCGGTGGCGGTGTCGTGGTGGGGGCCGCGTCCGGCCGACCCGCGACCGGACGAGGAGGTCCTGGCGAGGGATCCGGGAAGGGACGCGGGAAAGGACGCGGGAAGGAACTCGGGAAGGAACGCGGGAAGAGCCGCCGGAAGCGACCCGGTGGAGGACACCGCGAGCATGTCCGACTACCATCGGAACCACTGAGACGACTGAACCGGACATCCGGTCGAGGGAGGGGTTCTGATGCGCCACGCGCCGCGTACGCACGTCAGCGTGCTGCTCCTCCTGCTCTCCGAAGTGCTGCTGGCCCAGAGCGGCCTGCTGTCGGCCGTCGCGCTCGCCGCGACCACGGCCGTCGCGGCCGCGCTGGTGCTGTGCGACGTCGCCGTGGCGGCCGCCCGCACGGGCGGTCCGCTCACGCCGATGCGCGTCCGCACGGCGATCCGGGACCGCGAGATGCGGACCGCGTTCCTCGCCCAGCGGGATCCGAACGCCCAGGGCCGCAGGCGGCCCCGGGCACCCGGTCTGCCCTTCCCGGCGGCCGCGTAGGCACCCTCGCGTCCCCGCACCCACTCTTCTTCTCTTCTTCGCTCTTCCCGCCTCTCCCGCCTGCCTGTTCGCGGCCTGGCCGAGTGCTGAGCGCCGGGCTCCGAGCGTCGAGAATCCGTGGGTCCGGGCGCACGGGTCGTGCCCGCGTGGCTCGTCACGCCGATCCCCGTACGTCCTTCGGCATTGACGAGACCCGTGGAGGGCTCACCCACCATGTCCTTTCTCACCCCTCTCTTCACCGCGCTCGGCTCGGTCCTGACCCATCTCGCCGACGCGCTCGAACCGTTGCTGGGCGGCTCCGCAACCGCCGGGGCGATCGTGGTGTTCACCATGTGTATGCGCGTCGCGCTGCACCCCCTCGCCCGCTCGGCGGCGCGTGGCGAGCGGGCCAGGGCGGAGCTCGCGCCCGCACTGGCGGCGTTGCGGCGCAAGTACGGCAAGCGGCCGGAGCGGCTGAAGGAGGAGGCGGCGAAGCTCTACGCCGAGTCCGGGACGTCACCCGTGGCGGGGTGTCTGCCGGCGCTGGCGCAGCTTCCGGTGTTCTACGTGATGTACCACCTGTTCTCGACCGGTGACGGAGGAGGGGATCTGCTGGCGCACAAGCTGCTGGCCGCGCCGCTCGGTGAGCGCTGGGCGGACGCGCTGGGCGCGGGCGGCCCGGTGGGCCCGCAGGGGCTGGTCTACCTGGCGCTGTTCGCGCTGGTGGCGGCGGTCGCCACCTGGACGTACACGCGCAACCGCAAGACCGCGGCGGCGCTGCCGGCCGCGCTGGACGGCGACGAGCGGACGCCGGGGCTGGCCACGATGACGAAGCTGATGCCGTTGCTCTCCTTCGGCACGCTCGTCACGGCCGCCGTGGTGCCGCTCGCCGCCGGGCTCTACCTCGTGGTGACGACCACGTGGACGGCGGTGGAGCGGGCCTGCCTCCAGCCGCTGCGCACGCCGCGGGAGGAGAAGGCGCGGGCCTCCGCCGGGTAGCCGGTCCGGGCCGGTCCGGGCCTGTCCGGGGACCGAAAGGGGGCTTGTGGAGCGAGCCTCCGTTCTTGGACGATCATGCGGGGCGGAGCGGGCCATGACGACTGGGGGAGTGGAGCCATGAGACTGCTGCGGGTCGGACCCGCCGGGGCGGAACGCCCGGCGCTCCTGGAGGACGACGGGACCCTCCGTGATCTGTCGGGGCTGGTCGCGGACGTGGACGGGAGGCTGCTGGGCGACCCGTCGGCGCTGGCCCACGTCCGGGCGGCCGTCGGCGCCCGCATCCTGCCCGTCCTCGATCCCGGGGGACTGCGGGTCGGGCCGCCGGTGGCCCGGATAGGCAAGATCATCGGCATAGGGGTGAACTTCCCCGGTGTCGCGCCCGGGACGGCGGCCGCCCCGGCGGAGCCGGAGCTCTTCCTCAAGTCGCCCGACACGGTGGTCGGCCCCGACGACACGGTGCTGGTGCCGCGCGGCGCGGGGAAGGCCGACTGGGAGGTCGAGCTCGCCGTCGTCATCGGCCGTACGGCGCGGTATCTGCGGACGGACGAGGAGGCGCTGGCGGCCGTGGCGGGGTATGCCGTGGCGAACGACGTCTCCGAGCGGGAGTTCCAGTTCGAGCACGGCGGCCAGTGGGGCAAGGGCAAGAACTGCGAGACCTTCAACCCGCTGGGCCCCTGGCTGGTGACGGCCGACGAGATATCCGACCCGCAGGCGCTGGGCATGCGGTCGTGGGTCAACGGCGAGCTGATGCAGGACTCCAGCACGGCGCGGCAGTTCTTCCCGGTCGCGTATCTCGTCCGCTACATCAGCCGGTTCATGACGCTCCACCCCGGTGACGTCATCAACACCGGCTCGCCCGCCGGATCGGCGCTGGGGCGGCCCGAGCCGAAGCCGTATCTGCGTGCCGGGGATGTGATGGAGCTGGAGATCGACGGGCTGGGGCGGCAGCGGCAGCAGCTGAAGGACGCGTAGCCGGTGAAGGACGCGTAGCCGGTGAAGGGTGAGTGGGCTGGTGAGGGACCCGTAGGCCGGTGAGGGACCCGTAGGCCGGTGAGGGATGCCTGGGCCGGCCGGGGGACCGGTGGGTGTGGCTCCGTGACCCTCTCCCTGCAATATGCATATTTTCGGATATGTCTCAGAGGGAGCATGGAACGCGCCGGGTCCTCCATTCGATGACCGCGGCCGCGGTCACCCTGGTCGCGGCCGGCGGCACCCTGCTGGCCTGTGCCTTCGCCGCGCCGGGCGCCGGTGACGGGCGGTCGGCCCCCGGGCCGGGGCCCTGTGTGCCGGGCCGCTGCCCGGGCTCGTACCCCGAGCCCCATGGCGGCGGGCTCACGGGCCGGGACAACGGCGTCAACGTCTTCGTCGGCGGCGACTTCGCGGTCCGGGACGCGGCGGCGGGGGCTGAGGGGCGGGTCGTGGTCGCGGGCAGCTTCGATCTGGCCAAGGGCGCGGGGGCGCCGCAGGCCTACAGCGTCGGGGCGCTGGGTGTCGGTTCGCGGGTGCCGCCGGACAACGGCTCGCCGTTCCTGCGGGTGGGCGGCGACCTCAAGCTCGCCCCGGGCCACCGGCTGCTGGCGGAGGACGGCCCGGTGAAGGGGACGGTCGCGTTCGCCGGGCAGCAGACCGGTACGGGCACGGTCAGCCCCAAGGTGGTGCACGACGCGGGGGCGGTCGCCGCGTACGAGGGGCTACGGGAGGAGCTGACCGCCGCCAGTACGTGCTACGCCTACGACAAGGGGATGCCGAGGAAGGCGACGGGCACGGCGGTCAACGAGGGGAAGGCCACGGTCTTCACGGGCGACGGCACCTCGGCGTTCCAGGTCTTCAACGCGCCCTTCGACCTTGTCGCACCCGGCGGCGGGGCCCAGGACCTGACCTTCCGGAAGATCCCGCCGAACGCGACGGTGCTGGTGAACGTCACCGACGAGAGCGGCGAGGCGCGCACGGTCAGCAGCTCGGCCGGAGCGATCGGCGGCGTGCGCCGGGAGCGGCTGCTGTGGAACATCCCCGACGCCCGGCAGGTCCGCGTCACCGGCAACGGGCAGCTCCAGGGTTCGCTGCTGGTGGGCCGGCGGTCCTCCACGACACGGATCTCGCTGCCGGCGGTGAACGGCCGGGTGTTCACGGCCGGTTCCCTGGCCCATGAGTCGGGGACGGGCGGACCGAGCGGCCAGGCCATCCGCGCCTACCCGTTCGTGGGCGTCCTGCCCGAGTGCGGCACGGGCCCGACGCCGGACGCGGACCCGGCGGGCCGGGAGGAGCCCGATCCCTTCCCGCCCGCGGGTGGACTGCTGCCCCCGAACTTCCCCTTCAACTTCTCCGACGGCCTGTCGGGCCCCCAGGGCGCCGCCGGACGGGGACCCGACCCCGGCCCCGAGGCCGCCGCGCCCGACGACCTGTCCGACGGCGAGGTCAACGACGAGGCGGACGTGGCGGGCGACGGCGGCGGCCACGGGACCCGGCACGGACCGCCGATGCGGACCTCCATGGCGATCGGGGCGAGCCTGATGGCCGCCGGCGCCGCCCTGGCGCTGGCGGTCCTCTTCAGAACCCGCACCCGTACCCGCGCCGGCCACTGACGCCCGTCAGCCGTACAGCCCCGTCAGCCGTACAGCCCCGTGAGCCGTACAGCCCCGTCACTCGTACAGGCGCGTCGCGTACTGCGGCCCGTAGTAGCGCTCCAGCTCCTCCACGCTGGCGTCGGGCCGGTCCTGGGCCTTGGCGATGCGGGCGCGCGAGGGGACCGCTTCGGGGTTCCACGTCTCCGGCTTCCACAGCTCGGAGCGCAGGAATGCCTTCGAGCAGTGGAAGAAGACCTCCTCGATGTCGACGAGGAGCGCGAACCGCGGCCGGTGCCCCTTCACGACCATCCGGTCGAGGAACGGCGCCTCGCGCACCAGCCGGGCCCGGCCGTTGATGCGCAGCGTGTCGCCGCGGCCGGGCACCAGGTAGATGAGGCCCACCCGCGGATTGCTCAGGATGTTGTGGAAGCCGTCGGCGCGGCGGTTGCCGGGTCGTTCCGGCAGCGCGATCGTCGTGTCGTCGAGGACGAGGGTGAAGCCGGCCGGGTCGCCCTTGGGGGAGACGTCGCAGCTGCCGTCGGCAGCCGACGTCGCCACCAGGCAGAACGGCGACCGTTCCAACCACTGCCGGTCGTGCTCGAGGAGGGCGGTGCGGACCTTGCCCGCGACCTGCGGGGTGGGTGGCCCGAGCAGTTCGCGCAGCTCGTCCGCTGAGGTGATCTCGACTATGCCGGCGGCGGTCTCCATCGGTGCGTCCTTTCGGCGTACGTGTCCCAGTCCGGAGCGTAACCGCCCCGGATGGGCGTGACGTGGCGGTGTGGCGCATGCCATGAAGCGATCGCGTACCGAACCGAAATGACGCTGGATCAGGCACCGGCGTGGCACCGGCTCGGCGCCGGGTCAGGCCAGGAACAGCTCCAGCGCCTCGGTCACCAGCGCGTGGTCCTCGGTCTGCGGCAGCCCCGACACCGCCACCGCGCCCACCACCCCCACACCGCGCACCCGCAGCGGGAACGCCCCGCCGTGCGCTGCGTAGCGGGCCGGGTCGAGGCGCGAGGACTCCTCGAAGGTGCGGCCCTTGGCGCGGAAGCGGGCGCCCACGAGGAGGGAGGACTCGCCGTAGTGCTCGACGACCCGGCACTTGCGGTCGATCCAGGCGTCGTTGTCGGCGGAGGTGCCGGGCAGGGCGCAGTGGAAGAGGCGCTGGGCGCCGCGCCGGATGCCGATGGTGACCGCCAGGCCCCGCTCGCGGGCCAGCTCCGTGAGGAGGCGGCCCAGGCGCCAGGCGTCGTCGTGGTCGAAGCGGTCGAGGACGAGCCGGCGTTCGTCGTCGGCGAGCCGGGCGAGCTCCTCGCCGGTCCCGTCCGGGGCCGCGCCCCCGGCACCAGCCGTGGGCCCGGCACCAGCCGTGGGCCCGGCGTCCCCGCTCATCGCGCGGCCTCCGGCTCCTCGGTCAGGCGGACCGTACGGCCCTCCGCCGCCGAGACCTTGGCGGCCTCCAGTACGCGCAGCGCCGCCTCGGCCTCCCGTGCGGTGACCGGCGGCCGGCCGCCCGTGCGCAGGGCCTCGGTGACGGCCGCGTAGTACGCGGGGTAGTCGCCCGGCAGCGTCCGCACCGGCTCGCCGCCGCCCGTGAGCGGGGACTCGCCGGCGCCGAGCCGGCCCCAGGAGGACTCGGGCTCCACGCCCCAGGGGCGGCCGTCGCCCGGCCGCAGGCCCTCCCGCAGCGCGGCCTCCTGCGGGTCGAGCCCGTACTTGACGTAGCCGGCCGTGTCGCCCAGCACGCGGAAGCGCGGGCCCAGTTGGGCGGCGGTCGCGCTCATCCAGAGGTGGGAGCGGACGCCGCCGGCGTGGGTGACGGCGATGAACGTGTCGTCGTCCGCCTCGGCGCCGGAGCGGCGCACGTCGGACTCGGCGTAGACGGCGGTGGCGGGGCCGAAGAGGGTCAGCGCCTGGTCGACGAGGTGGCTGCCGAGGTCGTAGAGGATGCCGCCGACCTCGACGGGGTCGCCGGACTCGCGCCAGCCGCCCTTGGGGTGCGGCCGCCAGCGTTCGAAGCGGGACTCGAAGCGCTGGACCTCGCCGAGCGTGCCGTCGGCGACGAGCGCGGCGACGGTACGGAAGTCGTTGTCCCAGCGCCGGTTCTGGAAGACGCTCAGCAGCAGGCCCCGGCTCTCGGCGAGCGCGGCCAGCGACGCGGCCTCGGCGGCGGTCGCGGCCAGCGGCTTGTCGACGACGACCGGCAGCCCGGCCTCCAGCGCGGCGCGGGCGATGGGGACGTGGGTGCGGTTGGGGGAGGCGACGACGACCAGGTCGAGCTCCCCGGCACGGGCGAGGAGGGCGTCGGTGCCGCCGGCGACCCGTACCCCGGGGTGCTCGGCCAGGACCCGCGCCTGCCGGTCGGGGTTGGCGGTGACGACGGTGTCGAGGACCAGCCCGTCGGTGGCGGCGATGAGCGGCGCGTGGAACACCGAGCCCGCGAGACCGTAGCCGACCAGGCCGACGCGGAGGGGCGGGGGCGGGGCGAAGGAGCCCGTGGCGTCGCCCCGGGTGGCGTCCATGTCCGTGGTTTCCATGGGCTCCACTTTGGCAACAGCGTTGCGTAAGTGCAAGCGGAGTGGAGAATGGGCCCGTGAGCACTATCGGAGACGGGATCCCCGGCGGGCCCGGAACCCATCCTGGGGCCAACCTCGCCGCCCTGCGCGACCACAACGCCGCCCTCGTCCTCGGCCTGCTGCGCGACGCCGGCGAGCGCGGCGCCAGCCGGTCGGAGCTGTCCGCGCGCACGGGGCTCACGCCCCAGGCCGTCAGCAAGATCACCGCACGGCTGCGGGAGTCCGGCCTCGCCGCCGAGGCCGGCCGCCGCGCCTCCACCGGCGGCAAGCCCGCCACCACCCTGCGGCTGGAGCCCGGCGCCGCGCACGCCCTGGGCGTGCACCTGGACCGTGACGCGATGACCGTCACCCTCACCGACCTCATGGGCACCGAGGTCGCCACGCGCACCGCCCCGCTCGCGTTCGGCGCGGGCGAGGACGCGGTCCTCGGCGCCGTGGAGCGCGAGGTGGCCGCGCTGCTCGCCGGGGCCGGGGGCCCCGCCGTCCTCGGTGCCGGGGTCGCCGCCCCCGGACCGCTCGACCACGCCGGTGGCGTCCTCCACCGTGTCACCGGGTTCCCCCGGTGGGACGGGTTCCCCCTGCGCGACGCGCTGAGCGAACGGCTCGCCCTGCCCGTCGTGCTGGACAAGGACACCAACGCCGCCGCCCTCGGCCTCGCCCTGCGCGGCGCCCACTCCTCCGCCTCCCGGCAGTCCTTCGCCTACCTCCATCTCGGCACCGGCCTGGGCGCCGGGCTCGTCCTCGACGGCCGCGTGCACCGCGGCGCCCGCACCGGCGCCGGGGAGTTCGGGCACCAGGTGCTGCGGCTCGACGGCCCGCCGTGCCCCTGCGGGAACCACGGCTGTCTGGAGGTCCTGTGCCTGGCGGCCGTCGCGGACGGCGACACCGCCCACGCGGCCCGCCTGCTCGGCGTCGGCGCCGCCAACCTCGTACGGCTGCTGGACATCGACCGGGTGCTGCTCGGCGGCCGGACCGTCCTGGCCCACCCCGGCGCGTACCTGCGCGGTGTCCGCGCCGAGCTCGGGGACGCGGTCCCCGTGGACGTGGTCCCCGCCGGCGGGCGCACCGTGGTCGAGGGGGCGGCCGAGCTGGTGCTGGCCCCTCTCTTCGGCCGCGCGGGATCCACGGCGAAGGCCCCGGCGGCCGCCGGGTGAGCCGTCCCGGTCGGATGAGATGACCATCGGCCTATCGGGCGGCAATTGACGCCCGGTCGGACGCAAGGCGCGCCGCGCGCGGTGCCGGGCCGCCGTGCGCGGGGATGTTCCGGTACGACCCGAGCCCCATCCGCAGAGGTCCCCAGAGGTCCCGGGAGGTCCCCGATGCCCGCCCAGTCCGCGATGTCCCCGACCCGAGCGCCGGGGCCCGTCCGGCGGGCCCTCCTCGCCTGCGCCGCCGTGCTCGCGGCCGGCACCGCGGCCACGGCGGCCCACGCCGCCGTCGTGACGGCCCACGCCGCCGTCGTGACGGCCCGCCCGCCCGCCGACACCCCGCCCCAGCAGCAGTGCGGCGACCCCACCGGCACCCAGTTCCCGATCACCTCGCGCCTGGTGGGCGGCCCGGGGGCCTACGCGAGGGGTGGCGCCGCCCAGTCCTGGGGGCTGGAGCTGCGCAACGGCACCGATGCCGAGTGCCGGTCCATCCACCCCGTCACCGTCCTCGCCGACAAGGCCAAGGCGCTCCGCCCGGACCACTTCCACCTCGACTTCTACGACCGGAGCGACGCGCGCTGGCGGCCGGTGCGCTTCGAGCGCACGGACGAGGCGGAGAACGTCGGGGTCCTCGGCGACGCGGCCTCCGGCTTCCCGGGCTTCGCCGTGCCGCCGCACGGGTCGGTCTCCGTCCCGCTGCGCCTCGGCTTCACCGACGGCGCTCCCGAGGGCGCCGTCACCGCCAACGTCACGGCCGTCCAGCGGCGCGGCGCCGACGGCGCCTGGGTGGGGGAGTCCGACGACTACACCTTCGCCGTGGGCCCTCCCGGCACCCGGTCCGCCGGGCCGCCCGCGCCGGACCGGCCGGACCTGGCGAGCGGGGCGCCCGGCGACATCGCGGGGACCCCGCCGGCGCTCGCCGACAGTGGCGACGAGCGGCCCGTGCTCGCGCTGGGCCTCGTGGCCTGCGCGCTGCTCGCCGCCGGGGCGGCCCTGCTCATCGGCGCCCGGCTGACCCGCGGCCCCCTCGGTGCCGTACCGGAGGGCGGCGGTCCGCCGGAGCCGGGCGAGCCGCCGGAAGCCGGCCGTGCACCGGAACACCTGTCCGGGAGCACCCCGCGGGACTGATTAGGCTGGAGGTGTCAGGGCGGCGCACGAGTGGCGCTGTCCTGGCGTCCCGGTGCCCCGCGCCGGTGACGGCCGACAGCACGGCAGGAGTCCGTAGTGGCAGAACGCAAGCCGATCGAGTCCTGGCTCACCGACATGGACGGCGTCCTCATGCACGAGGGCATCCCGGTCCCCGGCGCCGACGCGTTCATCAAGAAGCTCCGCGAGTCGGGCAAGCCCTTCCTGGTCCTGACCAACAACTCGATCTACACGGCCCGGGACCTCCACGCCCGGCTCCAGCGCATCGGCCTCGACGTGCCGGTCGCCAACATCTGGACCTCGGCCCTGGCCACCGCCCAGTTCCTGGACGACCAGCGCCCCGGCGGCACCGCCTACGTCATCGGCGAGGCCGGCCTGACCACGGCCCTCCACGACATCGGCTACGTCCTGACCGACGCCGACCCCGACTACGTGGTCCTCGGCGAGACCCGTACCTACAGCTTCGAGGCGCTCACCAAGGCCATCCGCCTGATCAACAACGGTGCCCGCTTCATCGCCACCAACCCCGACGAGACCGGCCCCTCGGCCGAGGGCGCCCTGCCCGCCACGGGCTCGGTGGCCGCGCTCATCACCAAGGCGACCGGACGCGAGCCCTACTTCGTCGGCAAGCCCAACCCGCTGATGATGCGGGCCGGGCTCAACGCCATCGGCGCTCACTCCGAGAGCAGCGCCATGATCGGCGACCGGATGGACACCGACATCCTGGCCGGGCTGGAGGCCGGCATGGAGACCTTCCTGGTGCTCACCGGGCTCACCCGGGCCGAGGAGGTCGACCTCCACCCGTTCCGCCCGTCCCGGGTCGTGGACTCCATCGCGGACCTCGTCGACCTGATCTGACGTCGGACCCACCCGGTCCCACCCGGTCTCACTCGATCCCGCCCGATCTCGCGCGACCTCACCCGGCCTCACCCGGCCTCACCGGTCGGAATCCGCCCCGGAATTGGGCCGAACCGGTCTGATTACTGCTGAAGATCGTCAAATGGAGCAATACGAGCACGGAGCGGATGCGCGCGGCCGCTCCGGCAGGTGAATCTCTGGAGTACCAGGAGGTTCACTATGGCTTCAGTCCGCGCTTCCGTCCGCTCCGCCCTGTGCGGCGCCGTGACCGCGGCGGCCGTCGTCTCCGCGGCACCCGCCCATGCCGGCGACGGCCCCGCCACCATGTCCGGAACCATCGAGCTCACGCCCGTCACCAGCCGGCCCGGCGCCGAGGTGCAGCTGAGGGTCTCCGGCTGCCCGAGCAACCGGGCGACCGCCTCCTCCGAGGCGTTCGCGAGGGACGCCCGGTTCACCAAGGACTCGGCCGGCATGTTCGCCGAGGCGACCGTCCGCGGGACCGCGGCCGCCGGCACCTACCCGGTCAGGGTCACCTGCGAGGGCGTCGGCTCCCCGGCCGAGGGCCGGCTGACCGTCGTCACCGACGGCCGCGACCTCTCCGACCTCTCCGACCGCTCCACCGCCGACCGGGCCGGGCACCCGGGCACCGACCGGGCCGGGCGCCCCGCCACCGACCGGCCCGAGGCCTCCCACGGCGACCGCGCGGCCCGCGACCCCGGCTCCGCCCCCTCGCCCGTCGCTCCCGTGCCCGCCGGAGGCGGCGGCACCCGGCCGGTCGCCGTGGCCGAGGCGCCCGACACCCCCGGCCTGGTCCTGGCCGGCACCACGGCGGCCATCGCGGGCGGCCTCATCTGGTACCGCCGCCGCGTCAACGCCCAGCAGCGCCGGCGACAGCAGCAGAGCTGACGCCATGTCGGACGAGCGCACGAGCGGCCCCGGCCGTCTCCTGACCGGAACGGCCTGGGCCGCACTGCTGGTGGCGCTGTGGCTGTGGGGGCGCGACGCCACGGACGTGCCGCCGCCGGACGCCCCCGTCACCGGCGACGTGGCCGCCGCCGGACGGCCCGCGCACGGCCTGCCCCCGGCCCACGCCCCCCTGGCGCCGGCCCGGCCCCGCGACCTGGACATCGGCAGCGCGAACATACGCGCGCCCATCGAGCCCCACGGCCTGACCCGGCAGGGCGCCGTCGAGCCGCCGCCCTACACCCGCCCCGGCGCCGTCAGCTGGTACCGGAGCGGGCCCGCCCCCGGCAGCCCCGGCGCGGCCGTCCTGGTCGGGCACCTCGACACCGACCACGCGCCCGCCGTCTTCCACCGCCTCGGCGGCGTCACCCCCGGCGAGAAGATCCGCGTCACCCGCGCGGACGGCTCCACCGCCGAGTTCACCGTCGAGGACGTCGCCGTCCACGCCAAGGACCGTTTCGACGCCGCGAAGGCCTACGGGCCGCGCCGCGCCGACCGGGCCGAACTGCGTCTGATCACCTGCGGCGGCGACTACGACCCGCGGCGCCGTGCCTACACCGCCAACCTCGTCGTCTCCGCCTATCTGACGGGCACGACCGCTCCCCGCACCCCCCGCTCCCCCCACACCATCGGAAAGGCCTGACGATGAGTCCGACGCCGCGGCCACGCCCGGTCCGGACGGGTCGCCCGACAGGGCGACTCGGCACCTGTCATGGCATGACTGCCCACGGCCGTGGGCACGTCTGTGCCAGCATGGGGAAGGCACCTCCGGGCACCTCCACAGGCAGTACACCCAAGGGGGAGTGGATGTACGGCAGCAACGCCCCGGCGCCGCCGACGCGACGGGCCCGCCGGGCCCCGGTACGAGCGGGTACGGCCCTGGGGGCGCTCCTCCTGCTGGCCGCCACCGGCTGCTCCTCGGGCGAGGACGCGGCCCCCCGGAACGAACCCCCCTCCGCGTCGCCCGCCGCCCAGCGCCCCAAGGCCACCGCCCCCTTCTGGGTCAACCCGGACGGCACGGCGGCCAAGGAGGCCGCCCGGCTCAGAGCGGGCGGCAAGCCGAAGGACGCCGACCTCCTCCAGAAGATCGCCGGCCAGCCGGTCGCCGAATGGGTGGGCGCCGACGACCCCGAGGGCCAGACCCGCGGCTTCACCGAGGCGGCCGCCCAGGCCGACCGGGAGGCCCTGCTGGTGCTCTACAACATCCCCCACCGCGACTGCGGCCAGTACTCCCAGGGCGGCGCCTCCGACGGCGACTCCTACCGGGCCTGGCTGGACAAGGCGGCCCGGGGCATCGGCGACCGCGGCGCCACCGTCGTCCTGGAACCCGACGCGCTGCCGCACATGGAGGACGGCTGCACCCCCCAGCAGTTCCACGAGGAGCGGTACGCCCTGCTGAAGGAGGCCGTCGGCAGGCTCAAGGCGCTGCCCCGGACCAAGGTCTACCTGGACGCGGGCAACCCCAGCTGGGTCACGCCCGCCGATCGGATGGCCGAGCCGCTGCGCCGGGCGGGCATCGACAAGGCCGACGGCTTCGCGCTGAACGTCTCCAACTTCCAGACCACGCGGTCCAGCAAGGACTACGGCCGCAGGATCTCCGAGCTCGTGGGCGGCAAGCACTTCGTCATCGACACCAGCCGCAACGGCAACGGCCCGCTCACCGGCGCCGATCACGAGAAGGCGTGGTGCAATCCGGCCGGCCGGGCCCTGGGCGAGCCCCCCACGGTGCGGACCGGCGACTCCCTCGTGGACGCCTACCTCTGGATCAAGCGCCCGGGCGAGTCGGACGGCGCCTGCCAGGGCGGCCCCGACGCCGGCCAGTGGTGGGAGACGTACGCCCTCGAACTGGCCCGCAACTCCCGCTGACACGAGCACCGGCACAACGACCGACGCGCCCGGCCGGCCCCTTCCGCGGGACCGGCCGGGCGCGGCTCACTCGGCCGGCTCCTTCGGCGTGAACTCCTCCGCCACCGGCACCTTCACCCACACCGCCTCCGACGGGGTCCCCGCGGTGTCGACGACGCTGAGCATGTACCAGCCGGGGGGCACCAGCGACGGGTCCTTGGGGACCGTCACCGTGAACGCGTCGCCCTTGACGGTCAGGTCGAGGGCGATCGAGCGCTGCTCGATGTTGGTGACGTGGGTGAACGACCCCGGCCGGATCAGCCGGGCCTTGACGATGCTCTTCGCCCGCTCCGCCCGGTACGTGGTCGACTCGCCCAGCCGTACGGTCCTGGGCGCGGTGTCCTTGACGGTGGGGCGCTCGTCCCGGAAGCCGTAGGGCGGGGTGTAGAGGTCGATCTGCTGCTGGAACGTCCCCGGCTTGGTGTTGTCCTTGTCGCCGAAGAGCGAGTCGGACCCGAAGGTCATCACCCGGCCGTCGGGCAGCAGCAGCGCCCCCGAGTGGTAGTTGCGGCCCACCAGCGGATCGGCGACGGGACGGGTGCTGTTGGTCCTCGGGTCGTACAGCTCGGCCCCGAGGACGTTGGAGTCGCCGCGGCCGCGGTAGTCGCCGGAGCCGTTCGTGGTCAGCACCGTGTCGTCCGGCAGGACGACGCTGCTGGGGTAGCGCACCTTGGCGTAGAGGTCGGGCCCGTCGCGGAAGCGGGGATGGGCGTCGTGGAGGTCGACGATCCGGGTCCGGGCGGTGGACTTGCGGTCCTCGCCGACCCCGCCGCCGCCCAGGACCATGTAGCGCTGCTGCTGCGCGGGCGGCAGCAGCACGGACATCGAGGTCTCCAGGACGTCCGGGTCGCTCATGCCCGGCACCTCGGTGAACTCGTTGGTCTCCAGGTCCCACAGGCCCGGCACGCGTCCTTTGTCCGCCGGGCCGTAGCCGGCGTTGGAGCCGGTGTAGAAGATCCTGCCCTTGTCAGTGAGGAACAGGGCGGGATAGGTGGGGAAGAAGCGCTCCTTGGGGAGGTACGTCCACTTCTTGGCGGCCGGGTCGTAGACCTCGTTCTTGCCGGGGACGACCTGGCCGATCTCGTCCAGTCCGGAGACGGAGAGCACCCTGCCGTCCTGGAGCGTGGTCAGCGTGGGGTACCAGCGGGCCTCCCGCATCGGGTCGACCGTGATGTAGCGCTCGGCCACCGGGTCGAACTCGAAGGCGTCCTTGATGCCCTGGAAGTCCTTCTTGTCGAAGGAGAGCTTGTTGGCGATGCCGTAGGAGTTCCGGGCGTCGGCGCCGGTCAGACCCTCGATGCGGTAGTTGTCGGTGGCCCCCGTCTCGTAGTCGTGGCCCTTGCCGAGCGCCTCGACGTAGACCCGGGCGGTGCTGGCCGTGACCTTGGTCCTGTCGCCCTCGCCGGTCTTGGCGGCGCGGGGGACGAGGACGGCGTCCTTGGACTCGAAGGTCTTGTGGCTGTCCCGGCCGGTGAAGCGGGTGCCCGCCGGGAAGGTCATCGGCTTGTCGGGGTTCTCGTTGTGGACGATCATCAGGCCGCCGGCCTTGGTGACGTCGCCCTCCAGCTTCTCGTAGCGCTGGGTGCCGCCCGCCACCAGGAGCTTGCCGTCGGCGAGCTGGGTGTGCCCGGCGCAGAAGAGGTCCTTGGGGGTGGGGATGTTCTTGTAGGTGTCGGTGCGCGGGTCCCACAGGACCGTGCGGAACGACTTCGCCTTGAAGTTGGCGGCGTTGTTGCCGGAGCCGGCCACGAGCAGCACCTTGCCGGTGTGCAGCAGGGCCGCGTGGATCGTGTTGATCCGGTACTCCTTGGGCACGTCGACGACGTCCCAGTGGCCGTTCCGGGCCTTGTACGACGGCTGATTGATCTTGTAGTCGTGGTACTGGTCGGCGGCGTAGCTCCAGATCGCCGGCCCGTTCATGCCCCCTAGCGCGAGCACGACCGCCGCACCGACCGCCAGCCGGCGGGTGCGACGGCTCGGCTGGAATCTCATGTCAGGGACGCTCCCTCGGGCTCCGCGGCGGGTCGCTTCGCGCGGTGGGTGCTCCACCACCAGGCGGCGATCGGCGCGAGGGTGACGGCCACCGCGAGCGAGGCCCACGTACGCATCGCCACATGGGTGTGGCCGTTGACGAACGAGGCCACGAGCGAGCCGCCGAAGACCAGCAGGAAGAACAGGTGGATGCGGAAGGTGCCGAAGAGGGTGTCGGGGCTCGCCGAGTCGCCCTTCGGGGTCACCACGAACCTGCTCCTGCGGCGCAGCACCGCGTCCGTCAGGGAACGGGCGTAGATCGGTGCGGAGAGCGCGGACATCACCATGCCGGCCAGGCCGCCGGAGCCCTCGGGCTCGTGGGGCGAGACGTTGTGCCGGCGGTTCCAGATGTAGAGGCCGATCTGCAGGGCCGCGGCGTCGCTGTAGAGCATCATCCAGATCTCGGAGTCGATCTGGATGCCGGACGCCCCGAGGCCGAGGAAGAGGGCGCAGCTGAGGGCGCCGAGCATCCAGTTGACGGCGGTCATGGGGTAGTAGATGACCATCAATGTGTAATTCAGGAAGGTGCCCGGGGACAGCGTGAAGGGGCCCTTCCAGTACTGCTTGAGGATCGTCTCGTAGGTGCCCCGGGACCAGCGCAGCTGCTGGGTGAAGAAGTCGGTCCACGCGTTCGGGCCCTCGCCGACGGCGAGGACGTCCGGGGTGTAGACCGAGCGCCACTTCCGGCCCGTGCCGGGATTGCGGTGCCGGTGGAGCTCGAAGCCGGTGGCCATGTCCTCGGTGATCGAGTCGTACAGGCCGCCGATGCCCTTGAGGGCGCTGATGCGGACGGCGTTGTTGGTGCCGACGAACATGGGGGCGCCGTAGCGGTTGCCGGCGCGCTGGATGAGGGCGTGGAAGAGGAACTGCTGGCTCTCCGCGGCCTTGGTCACCGCGGCGTCGTAGTTCCCGTACACCTGGGGTCCAACGACGAAGGCGACATCGGGGTCACGGAAATATCCGAGCATGCGCTCGAGGAAGTTGGGCAGCGGCACGTGGTCCGTGTCCACGGAGGCGAAGAAGTCGTAGTCGTCGCCGTGGGCGTCGAGCCAGGCGTTGTAGTTGCCGTGCTTGGTCTTCGCGCGGTGGGGGCCCTTGGGCTGGTTCCACTTGTCGATGCCCTTGCGGCTGAAGTGGCGCACGCCCAGGCGCCGGCAGACGGCCTTGACCTCCGGATCGTCGCCCTCGTCGAGCAGCCAGACGTGCACGGGCCCCCGGTGGCGCACCCGGACGGCCGCCTCCAGGGTTCTGGTCACCATCCCGATCGGCTCCTTGCCGGGCACGAACGAGGTGAGGAAGGCGACCCGGGTGCCCGTCTCGGGGACGACCGGTATCGGGTCGCGGGCGACCAGGGTGGCGTGGGCGTTGGAGGTGACGTTGAGGGTGCGGAAGAGCTCGATCAGCCCGATCGAGACCAGCATCACCGTGTCCAGGACCCGCATCAGCGGGGTGGCGTGCTCGCGCTGCGTCCAGTGCGCCGGCTGCATCAGCCACACCAGCAGGCCCAGCGACACCACGGGCGCCGCGCCCAGCAGCAGGGCCGCCTGGACGCGGTGCGGTTCGTCGGCCAGCAGGCTGCGGTAGCGGACGCGGTACGGGCCGGGCTCCTCGCCGGGGTCGGTGAGCGGGCCCGCCAGACGGCTGTAGTGCTCGTAGTCGAAGCGGGGCCGCGGCTTCCGATGGTGGGGCGGTGAGAGCCTGGGCGGATCCGGGTGGCGGGGGCGGTCGCCCGCGCCGGCCGGGGCGGGCACGCGCAACCGGGTCGTCACCGATGGGTCGTATGTCTGCTGCCGAGCGTCGGCAGGCGTGGACGTCATGAGTCATCCCCCCGCACGCATGGTGACTGCGTGTATGTGCCAGTGCGTGGCCCCGCGGGCCCCCCTCGGCCGCGCGGGCGCGCCGGTGCCGGCTCCCTCCGGCACCAACCAACTCACTGGTCAGACAGTGACATTGGGTGAAGCTGTGCGTTTCAGGATCTCGGACCGTGCATCATGATCGCAAGGGTGAAACAAGGTGTTTACCGGGCAAAGCGGTACGTCGAACGAAGATGCGTACCAATGTTGCTTAAGTGGTCACATCTGACACGGTCGTGTGTTCGTATCGCAGAGAGAACGACTCAGGGCTCCTCACCAGTGGTGAGGAGCCCTGAGACTCGCGTGCGCCGCCAGGGACTCGAACCCCGGACCCGCTGATTAAGAGTCAGCTGCTCTAACCAACTGAGCTAGCGGCGCCTGCTGACAGAGAAAACTCTACCCGACTCCGAGGGCGTCTTTGACCACCCCGCCTTCGCGGGCCGCGGGAGCCTGTGAAGGCGGGCGATCCGGGGTGTGTCCGATACGCCCCGTAATGGCGTGAATAGTTGCTACGTAGGGTAGCCGGCTCGCGGCGTGCGGTTCCTTTCGGTCATTGAGACGCTGTGCCGGGCGGCCCCCAGGAGGCGAAAATTTTTCCCGGGGAGGCCGCCGGAGGCCGAGGAAAGGCAGTAGGGAGATGCCCGACGACATATCCGGGGAGGGCGCCCGACGCCGGCGGGGCGCCCTGCGGGCCGCGATCCTGGCGGCTCTGGGGGCCGCGGCCATCGCCGGGCCCGGGGCCGCCGCGGGGGCGGTCGCGGTCGCGCGCGCCGCCGGTCCGCCGCGCCCGGCCGCGGGCCAGGGCCGGGACGTCGACGACGCCACCGCCGAGGACGCCGCGGAGTCCGGACCCGCCGGTCAGGGACCCTCCCTGGATCCCGCGGTCGCCTTCGCGCTGCGTCATGTGGGTGACCCCTACGAACTGGGCGGAGCGGGGCCGCGCCGCTGGGACTGCTCGGGGCTCGTCCAGCGGGCCTACGCCCGGGTGGGCGTCCGGCTGCCCCGCCTGGCCGCCGACCAGTACCGGGCCACCCGCCGCGTACCGCGCGCCGCGCTGCGCCGCGGCGACCTCCTCTTCTGGTCGGACGACGGCCGGGCGTCCGGGGTGCATCACGTGGCCATCTACCTGGGCGGCGGGCGCTACGTCGAGGCGGCCCGGCCCGGCACCAGGGTCCGCGTCTCCACGGTGGCGCGCAACGATGCCCGGCTGTACGGCCGTGTCACCCGTCCGGCGGGACGCTGAAGAGTACGGGCGGTCGCGGTCGGTGAGATGACCGCGGCGTGTCAAGGGTGCGAATTTGGCCTGGACATGACGATTGCTCGCCACTAGCCTCCGTATTGGTCTGGACCGCAACCCACTCGACTCTCAGAACCCCCCACGTTCTCGAGGAGTGCCAGCATGCGCAAAAAGATCAGTGCGGCGATCATCGGCATGGGCGTCGCCTGCGTCTCCCTCTTCTCCACCACCAGCGCCTCCGGACACGGCTACACCGACTCCCCCACCAGTCGCCAGGTGTTCTGCGCCAAGGGCACCGTGCGGGACTGCGGCGACATCCAGTGGGAACCCCAGTCCGTCGAGGGGCCCAAGGGCTTCCCGGCCCGCGGCCCCTCCGACGGGACCATCTGCGCGGGCGGCAACAGCCGCTTCGCCGAGCTCGACGACCCGCGCGGCGGGCAGTGGCCGGCCACCGCGGTCACGGCCGGGCAGAGCACGACCTTCCGCTGGAAGCTCACCGCGCGCCACGCGACCACGGACTTCCGCTACTACCTCACCAAGGCCGGGTACGACCCCACCGGACCGCTCACCCGGGCGGACCTGGACACCCGGCCCTTCCTCACCGTGCCCTACGGCGGCCGGGTCCCCGACGCCACCGTCAGCCACCAGGGCACCCTCCCCGCGGGGCGGACCGGCAAGCAGCTGATCGTCGCGGTCTGGACGATCGCGGACACGGGCAACGCGTTCTACGCCTGTTCCGACGTCCAGTTCTGACACCGGGCGTCCGGACATGAGGACGGCCGTGGGGTGACCGGTCGGCGGTCACCCCACGGCGCGCGTCATTCCTCAGGGTCGCGCCGCAGCGCGACGCGGGCCAGGACGCCCGCCACCACCAGCGCGACGACGGCCAGCAGCACGTAGTCCGGCACGGCGTTCCCGGCCCGGGACGCCAGCTCCTCCAGGCGGAACTCCTGGTCCGCGTCCAGGATCCCGGGCAGCCCGGTCGTCCCGTCGTAGGCCAGGAACAGCACACCGATCCCGATGAAGAACAGCCCGGAGACCAGGGACGTGGTGTGCAGCCGCAGCCGGCCCAGCCGCAGCTCCCGGCCGCGCAGCCAGCGCCGGCCGCCCAGCCGGAAGCGGTCCCAGAACAGGGCCAGCACGAACAGCGGCAGCGCCATGCCCAGCGCGTAGACGGCCAGCATCGAGGCGCCGTACAGCGGGTCGCCGTCGATGGCCGTCACGGTCAGCACCGCGCCCAGGATGGGGCCGGCGCAGAATCCGGCCAGCCCGTACACGCAGCCCAGCAGGAACGTCGACGCCGCGGTGCGCGGCGTGAGCCGGCCGGCGGCCGCCCGGGCCTTCCTCGAGGCGAAGCCGAGGCCCAGGATCTGGGCGACGCCCAGGGCGACGACCACCCAGCCGCCGGTGGTGACCAGCAGGTCCCGGTGGCCGTTGAAGAGCCGGCTGGCGGCGGTCGAGGCGGCGCCGAGCGGTACGAGCGTGGTGGCGAGCCCCAGGTAGAAGACGCAGGTCCGGACGAGCAGCCGGCCGGGGCTCGCGAGCGAGTAGGCGAAGAACGCCGGCAGCAGGAGCGCGCTGCACGGGCTGACCAGGGCGAGGACGCCGCCCAGGAAGGCGGCGAGGTAGCCGATGTCGCTCACTTGCCGGACGTGCCCGCCGCGTCCTTCACCGCCTTCGCCTGGGCGATGGCGGCCTCGAACTCCTTCAGCGGCTGGGCGCCGGCCAGCGGCTTGCCGCCGACGAGGAACGAGGGCGTGCTCTTGACGCCGAGGGCGTAGCCCTCCTCCTGGTCCTTCTTGACGGCGTCGGCGGCGGCGGAGCCGCGCAGGTCCTCGCGGAACCGGTCCAGGTCCGTCACGCCCGCCCGGCGGGCGAGGTCGACGAGCTTGTCCTCGGCGAGCGCGGACCCCTTGCGGAGCGTGGCGAAGGCCTCGTGGTGGAACTGTGCGAAGCGGCCCTGACGGCCGGCCGCCCAGGCGGCGCGGGCGGCGCGCTCGGAGTCCTCACCGAAGATCGGGAAGTTTCGGAACTCGATGCGCAGCACGCCCTCGTCCACGTACTTCCGGACCAGCTCGGGCTGGGTCTCGCGGGTGAAGCGGCCGCAGTACGAGCACTGGTAGTCGGCGTACTCGACGAGGACGACGGGCGCGTCCGGCAGGCCGAGGGCGAGCGGGTCGTCCTTCGCGCGGCGGCTGGTGATCCGCTCCAGCTTGTCGTAGGTCTCCTGCTGCGGGTCGAAGGCCGGCCGGGCGCCGGCGGCCGGCTTGTCCTCGCCGGAGCCGCCGGTGCTCTTCGCGATGGCGATGCCGGCGGCCACGACGGCCACGACGAGGGCGACGATCGCGCCGACGGCCGCGAGGCGGCGGGAGGGGGAGGGGCGGCGGGTGCCGCCCGGGCGGCGGTCGGGCGTGGAGGCGCGTGCGGACATGAGAGGAGTGCTCCATGGGTCGTACGGGATCTGGGCATGCCGGGGCACGGCCCGGTGCGCGGGCCGTGGTGGGGCGGTGTCTAGATCCGCAGGACGGGGAGGAGCTCGGCGCAGCCGGCGACGGGGACCGGCGGTGCCCGTGGGGCGCCGGGGCGGGGGGCCTCGGCCCGGGGGAGCGTCACGCGGGCGGTGCCGGGAGCGGTGACGGGGTCCGGGTGGGCGACCGTGACGCCCGGTTCGGCGCCCTTGAACGGGGTGTCCTGCTGGCGGCAGGTGCCGCCGGTGCCACTGGTGTCGACGGCCTCGACCCGGGGCCGGTCGGCCGCGCGGGTGTCACCGGCCGCCGGGGCGGGGGTACGGGTGGCGGCGACCGCCGGCGTGCCCGCCGCCGTGGGGACGGAGGGCGCGACCCCGAGGAGCGCGGGGGCGAGGACGGCGGCGAGGAGGAGCAGGAGCACGGCCACCGCCGGACGGCGTCGCTGTGGCACGGGTCACTCACCCCTTCCCGTCGTTCCCGTCGTTCCGTTCGCTTCCGCGGTCGTACGGCGTCCGCTCTCGTCGAGGGGCCGTACGACGAAGGCCCTCACCGATCGGTGAGGGCCTTCGACTGTCTGTGCGCCGCCAGGGACTCGAACCCCGGACCCGCTGATTAAGAGTCAGCTGCTCTAACCAACTGAGCTAGCGGCGCCTGCTGACAGAGAAAACTCTACCTGATGTCCGGGGGTGCTCCGAACCACCGGTCACAGCAGTCCCTGGGATCACGCTCTGTCGCCGTCGGCTACAGGGTGCCCGGGGCTGTCCACAGGGTGGCGGCTGTCTACAGAGTGGCGGCTTCCTACAGAGTGAGCGAGAGCAGCATGGGCGCGGCGTGCCGGTTCAGGGTGTCGGCCGCCTGCCGCAGCCGGTGGGCGTGCTCCAGGGGCAGCGACAGGGCCAGCGAGCCCACCGAGCGTCCCGCGGTGATCGGGACGGCCGCGCAGACGGTGCCCACCGCGTACTCCTGGAGGTCCAGCACCGGGACGGTCGCGGGCTGGGCGGCCAGCCGGCTGAAGAGGACCTTCTCGCTGGTGATCGTCCGGGAGGTGAGGCGGGCGATGCGGTGCCGGGAGAGGTGGTCGCGCCGGTCGTCCTGGTCGAGCTGGGTCAGCAGACACTTGCCGATCGCCGTGGCGTGCCCGGCGGAGCGGAAGTCGACCCATTCGTTGACCTTGGGGGTGCGCGGCCCGTCGGCGTACTGCGTGACGCGGATCTCGCCGTCGACGTAGCTGCTGAGATAGACGGCGGCGCCGATGGTGTCGCGCAGCGCGCTCAGGGAGCGCTGGAGCTTCTCGGCCAGTGCCTTCTTGCGGTCGCCGCCGGAGCCCAGCAGGACGAGGGCGTCGCCCGTGACGTAGGCGCCGTCGCCGGTGCGCTCGACGTACTCCTCACGGCGGAGCATCAGCAGGAGGTGGGCGAGGTGGCCCGCGGGGAGCCCGGTCTCGCGGGCGAGCTGGGCCTCGCTCACGCCGCCGGTGTACTTGGTGACCGTCTCCAGCACGCGCAGGGCGTACTGCACCGAGTGGAACGGTGCGGTCGGCTCGGGCCTGAGCGCCACGGTCTCCCCCTAGCGATGTTCCTGTGGGTGTACCGCTCCCCACGATACGGGTGAAACCCGCCGCCGGGAGAGGGTGTTGAACAGAACGGCGGGAGGGTTCGTACCTCTGTTCTGGGCCTCACGGTCTTGGCATATGCCTCCGTCGTGGGACGCGGCGGTGGGGGTGGTGGCGGGGGTGCGCCGGGCGGGACGCGAGGGGTGTCCGGTGGTCCGGCGCGGAATAATCGGAGAGGGTCTCCGGTTGTCGTCCGCGATCCGGATCGACCGATCGGGTGCGACACAGGGAGGCGGGCCACCGTGGCCGACGTACGGGACGACGACACCATCCGGGCGAAGCCCCTCGGCAGCGCCCCCGTGGCCCTGTCGGTGCTCGACCTCGCGACCGTGGGCACCGGGCGCACCGCCCGGCAGGCGCTCGGCACCACGGTCGAGCTCGCCCGCCTGGCCGAGCGCCGCGGGTACCACCGCTTCTGGGTCGCCGAGCACCACTCCATGCCCGGTGTCGCCAGCTCGGCGCCGGCCGTGATCCTCGCCCACCTCGCGGCGCACACCGAGCGCATCCGGCTGGGCTCCGGCGGGGTGATGCTGCCCAACCACGCCCCGCTGGTGATCGCCGAGCAGTTCGGCACGCTGGAGGCCCTCGCCCCGGGCCGCGTCGACCTGGGCCTCGGCCGGGCGCCCGGCACGGACGGCGCGACCGCCGCCGCGCTGCGCCGCCAGGACCGCCTGCCGCAGGGCGCCGACGACTTCCCCGAGCAGCTCTCCGAGCTGACCCGCTTCCTGGACGACGATTTCCCCGAGGGCCACCCCTACGCCCGTATCCACGCCGTCCCCGGGCCGGTCCAGGGCCGGGTGCCCGGCGGGGTGCAGCGCGCGGACCGGCCCTCGATCTGGCTGCTGGGCTCCTCGGGGTTCAGCGCGCGGCTCGCCGGGCTGCTCGGTCTGCCGTTCTCCTTCGCCCACCACTTCTCGGCGGCCAACACCCTCCCCGCCCTGGAGCTGTACCGCCAGTCCTTCCGGCCGTCCGCCGTCCTGGACCGCCCGTACGCCAAGATCGGCGTCCAGGCGTTCGCCGCGGACGACGCCAAGGAGGCCCGCCGCCAGGTGCTCACGGGCGCGCTCGCCATGCTCCGGCTGCGGACCGGCCGGCCCGGGCTGGTGCCCTCGCCGGAGGAGGCCGAGGCCCACGCCTTCGGCCTCCACGAGCAGGAGTTCGTCGCCGACTGGCTGGGCAACGTGGTCTTCGGGACGCCGGACGAGGTGCGCGAGGGGCTGACGGCGCTGGCCCGGTCGACCGGCGTGGACGAGCTGATGATCACGTCCAACGCCCATGGCCCGGAGGCGCGGCTGCGCAGCTACGACCTGATAGCCGACGCGTTCGGGCTGCCGGACGCGTAGCGGGGCCGGCGGGGGTGCCCCGCCGTGCCGGGCGGGCCGCACGGGGGTCGGGCCGTCCGGCGCGGCGCGGTGCCGGCGGGACGCGCGGGCCGTCAGGGGCGTAGGTGTGCCGTCAGGGGCGTACGCCCGTGCTCAGCAGGGCGTCGATGCGTTCCGCCGGCACGGGCCGGGAGTAGAACCAGCCCTGGCCCGTGTCGCACCCGATCCTCCCCAGCCGCTCGGCCTGCTCGGCGCTCTCCACGCACTCCGCCGTCACCGTCAGCCCCAGGCGGTGGGCGAGCTGGACGAGCGCCTCCACGATCGTCTCGTCGGCGGGGTTGGGGTGTTCCTGGGTGCGGAAGCCGTGGACGAAGGAGCCGTCGAGTTTGAGGGTGGATACGGGGAGGCGGCTGAGGTAGGCGAGGTTGGAGTAGCCGGTGCCGAAGTCGTCGATGGCGATGGCGACGCCCATGTCGCTCAGATCCTGGAGCTGTTGCAGCGGCCGGCCCGCCGAGCCCATCACCGCCGACTCGGTGAGCTCCAGTTGCAGCAGCCGCGGCGGCAGCCCGGTCTCCGCGAGGATCGCCGCCACGTCCGCCACGAGGTCGGAGTCCCACACCTGACGGACCGCCACGTTCACGCTCACCAGGATCGGGTCGGCGGGATGGTCCAGCTGCCAGCGCCGCGCCTGGCGGCAGGCGGTCGCCAGCACCCAGCGGCCGAGCGGCACGATGGCGCCCGTCTCCTCGGCGAGTCCGATGAATCGGTTCGGTCCCAGCGTCCCGAACTGCGGGTGGTGCCAGCGCACCAGCGCCTCCACGCCCCGTACGACGCCGTCGTCCAGCCCCACCAGCGGCTGGTACTGCAGCGCGAACTCCTCCCGCTCGACCGCCGGGCGCAGGGTGCTGGACAGGGCCTGCCGGGTCACCCGGTGGGCGTTGCGCTCGGGGTCGAAGAGCGTCCAGCGGGCCTTGCCGTCCGCCTTCGCCCAGTAGAGCGTGGTGTCCGCGGCCTGCATCAGCTCGGTGGCGTGGGTCCCGGCCACCGGGCGCTCGACCACCCCGATGCTGGCCGAGACCGCCAGCCGCTGCCCCGCCACCTCGAACGGCGGGGCGAGCCCGGCCTGGACGGCCGCCGCCAGGTCGACCAACTGCTGGGTGCCCGCCGACTCCTCGACCAGCAGCGCGAACTCGTCGCCGCCGAGCCGCGCCACCAGATGGCCGCCGGGGGCCGCGCACTCGGTCAGCCGCCGGGCCACCGCGACCAGCAGCCGGTCGCCGGCCCGGTGGCCCAGGGTGTCGTTGATGGCCTTGAAGCCGTCCAGATCGAGGTAGCAGAGCCCGATCCGGCCGCCGCGCCCGGTGCGCGGATCGGCGGCCGCGGCCAGCGCGCCGGCCAGCCGCTCGAAGAACAGGCTGCGGTTGGGCAGCCTGGTCACCGGGTCGTGCATCCGCAGATGACGCAGCCGGGCCCGCAGGTCGCGCCGGTCGGAGACGTCGGCCACCGACAGCAGCGCGTCGGGCGTCTCGGGCAGCGGGGTGACGGTCACCTCCGCCCACAGCCCCTGCCCGCCCGGCTGCCGGAGTCTGCGGGTGCAGTGCAGCCGCGCGCGGCGGCCCAGCAGGACCTCCCGGTACGCGCTCCAGGTGCGGGAGTCCTCGCGCAGCCCGGTGAGCTCGGCGGCGGGGGAGTCCTGGAGCCGGGCGGGGTCGGTGCCCAGGAGCGCGCCGAGGGCGTCATTGGCGGTGCGTACGAGGCCGTCGCGGCCGACGACGGCCATACCGAGGTGCGCGGCACGGAAGGCAGCGCGGAATTCATTCGAAGTGACGTGACGTTGCGTGACGACTGGCGGCGTCGTACCGGGCGTGCCGCCCTGGCCGTCGAGTGTTCCGCTCAACGTTCGCTCCCGCGTGGCATTCGTTCCGCACGGCTCCCGTGCGGGTCTTCATGAGTCTCGTACGCGTGGTGGAAAAGGCGGCAAATGGCCGTCTGTAGGGGGATTTCCGTGCTGGAAGTGTGGCGAGCATAGAGCCCGCGCAGGGACCGTTCCAGCGGCCCTGCCGCGAGGAGGAGAGCCGCAGGCGGGGGTCCGACCATTTCTGCGCGTCCATGCACATCCGTGTGCGATCACGTCTGAGGCTGCATGGTTGCGTCTTCTCGATTGACCATCCGTGACCGAGTGTGATGTACCCAGAAGTCGGCTTAGTCACTCGACTGGGGTAGTGAAACGGGGCATAACACCGCAAATAACAAGAGGGTGGATGAGGTCTCCCGATTCCGTCCCCGGAGGTCGACGTGGTGCGTCCGCTGACACCCATGGGAGTGGACCGGCCGCGGCCCCGCCGCGCCGAACGGTCCCGGCTGCGCCGCGCGGGCGCCCTGTTCACGAGCCTGTGCGCGATCGCCACCAGCCTGGCCGCCGCCCCGGCGCACGCGACCGGGCCCGGCGGTCCCTGCGCCCTGCCGCGCAGCCAGGCCCACCACTCCGAGGGCCTCGACTCCTGGAACCCGGACTATCCACGTCCCGTCGGCCGGCTCGACGCCCTGATGGTCTTCCTGTCGTTCCCGGACTCCCGGCCCACGGTCACCCCCGACCGCCTCGCCGCCGACCACTTCCCCGCCACCTCCCGCTTCTTCGAGCGGGCCTCGTACGGGCGGTTCTCGCTGCGCGTCCACCCCATGAAGCGCTGGTTCCGGATGCCCCGGCCCTCCGGCGACTACCACATACAGCGCGACTGGGACGGCGAGCAGCGCTCCGCCTACCTGCGGGACGCCATCGCCACCGTGGACCCCCATGTGGACTTCCGGCGCTACAGCCTGGTCTACCTCGTCGCCGACCCCGACGCCCCGGGCGTCGACTCCGACGCCACCAAGGTCGTCAACCTCGAGGAGCCCCTCTCCGTCGACGGCACGGAGCTGCGCCGCGTCGTCACGGTCTTCGAGCACCACCCGCCGGACCGCAACGTCCTCGCCCACGAGACCGGGCACGTACTGGACCTGCCCGACCTCTACCACCGGCCGACCGACGGCAAGGGCGACTGGGACACCCACGTCGGGGACTGGGACCTCATGGGCAGCCAGTTCGGGCTCGCCTCGGACCCCTTCGCCTGGCACAAGTGGAAGCTGGGCTGGCTCGCCGCCCGCCACGTCGCCTGCGTCAGCCGCTCCGGCACCTCGGCGCACACCCTCCAGCCACTGGAGGCCCCGATGCGGCCGGGCGGGGACGGGCGCACCCGCATGGTGGTGACCAGGACGGGCGCGTCCAGCGCGATCGTCGTCGAGGCCCGGGGCGCCGCCGGCAACGACGCCGCCACCTGTACGGAAGGCGTGCTGGTCTACCGGGTGCGCAGCGACACCGCCTCGGGCGGCGGGCCGGTCCAGGTGCTGGACGGGCATCCGGGCACCCACGCCTGCTGGGGGGAGTCCGTCTACCCACCGCTGGCGGACGCGCCCCTGGTGACGGGGGAGTCGCTGACCGCGGACGGGGTGCGGGTGGACGTACGGGGCCACACGGTGGACGGCGAGTGGAAGGTGCGGGTGACCCGGCGGTGAGCCGGCATACGACGAAGGCCCTCACCGAACGGTGAGGGCCTTCGTCTGTCTGTGCGCCGCCAGGGACTCGAACCCCGGACCCGCTGATTAAGAGTCAGCTGCTCTAACCAACTGAGCTAGCGGCGCCTGCTGACGTGGAAGACTTTAGCACCCCGGTCCGGTGGAAAGAAAATCCGTATGTTTCAGCCCTCCGTGGAGGTGGGTACAGAGCCTGTCCTGGCGGCCCGTACGCAGGCCCAGAGCAGGACGTCCGCCCCCGGGAGCCAGGGCCGCCGGGTGTCCGGGACGGCCAGCCAGCGGCTGGCCGGCGGCGTGGGCTCCAGCCCCTCGGGCGGCGGGCAGAGCGGCGGGACGGTCACCGCGTCGCCCGTGCCGTAGAAGAGCAGCGGGGGCGGGGTCGCGCGGCCCTCGCCGCCCCACTCCTCCCAGGCCAGCAGCGCGGGGAGCCGCTGGGCCGTGCCGGGGGCCGCGAAGAGCAGGATCCGGCCGCGCTGCACGGCCACCGGGCCCGTGCCGGGCCCGGTCGGCGACCACAGGCGGTCGAGCATCCGGCGGCCGAACAGCGCCGGGGTGTCGATCACGTCGAACGCCGTGCCGCACGGCAGGATGACCGCGGCCAGCGGGTTGCCGGCCCACAGGGCGTGCACGCTGCGCGGGAAGCGGCTGGCGGAGGCGAGCCAGTCGGCCCCGGCGAGCGGGACGTACGGGGCGACGGGCCGGTGGCGGACGGGGCGCGGGTCGTTCGGCCGGGAGGTCATGGCCCCATCGTCGGTGGGCCGGCGGGGTGCGTCCGGGGTGATTCGGGGAAACCGGGACGGGGCGGCGGGCGGTGCGCTACCGTGTCCGCCGCATATGCCAACGGCCCATGATCCTGGATCATGGGCCGGGCCGGGTCAGTCGCGGGCGACGCTGCCGCGCAGCAGGTCACGGCCGAACTCGACCATCTTCTTCGTGTAGTCCTCGCTCCATTCGGCGCGCTCGGCGATGACCGCCGTCGGCAGTCTGTCGAAACGCCGGGGATCGGCGAGCTGAGCCGCCGCCACCGCCTGGTACTCCGTCGCCCGGTCCGCTGCCGCGCGGAAGGCCAGGGCCAGCTCCGTGGAGCGGGCCAGCAGCTCGCGCGGGTCCTCGATCGATTCGAGGTCGAAGAAATGCTCGGGATCGGCGACGGCCTCGGGTGGCTCGAAGAGCAGCTGCGCGGGCTTCAGGCGGCGCGGAGCACTGTCCCGCGCGCCGGGAGCCTGCTTCGGCTCGCACATGTACATACCTCCAGAATCGTCTGCACCGTCATCCATTGTCCTGCGGCGCGCAAGTACGCCCCTACCGGTGCGGGCCCGGAACCGCCCGGGGCGGCCCGGCGGGGGCGGGGCGCCGCCGGGCGCTGGGGAGGGCCGTCCGGAGTGCGGGGGCATGGGTCAGGGCCGCCAGGCGATGCGGTGTTCCGCCAGGTGGGCCAGGACCGCGTGGTTGGCCTCCCAGCCGTCCGGGCTGTTTTCGATGGCCGCCTCCGGCGGCGTGCCGGGCTCCGCCCGGCGGGGGCGGGGTGCCGCCGGGCGCTGGGGAGGGCCGTCCGGAGTGCGGGGGCATGGGTCAGGGCCGCCAGGCGATGCGGTGTTCCGCCAGGTGGGCCAGGACCGCGTGG
>NZ_JBWKFM010000025.1:0-20671 GCF_056434285.1 Streptomyces sp. NPDC044063 | reverse complement strand
TGGTTGGCCTCCCAGCCGTCCGGGAACTTCACCGTGACGCCCAGCCGCACCGGTTCCGTCGACGGGTGGTCGTCCAGCAGGCGGTCCACCCCCGCGCGGCAGACCACCACGCAGGCGTGCCGGTGGCGCGAGGCCAGGACGCACAGGCGGCCCGTCTCCAGGTGGAACTCCGTGGCGTCGGGGCGCCCCGACAGGGGGTGCAGCACCACCGTCAGGTCGAACTCGCGGCCCTGGAGCCGGTTGGCCGTGTCGACCGTCACCCCCGTGACGCCCAGCCCGGCCAGGGCCTCGCGGACGGCCGCCGCCTGGTCGCGGTGGGCGGTGCCCACCGCGATCCGGTCCGCCGTGAGCGGCGACGGCTCCGGGGCGCCCTCGTCCGTCACGGCCCCGCCCCGGTCCAGCACCCGCCGTACGACCAGCGCGACCGCGCCCACCGCCTCCGGGTCCGTGCGCGGCGTGTGGCGGGCGGGCAGCTCCAGCAGGCCCCAGCCGGACTCCGCCGCCTCGTCCAGCACCCGGTCCGGGCCCGAGCCGTCCGAGCGCACCGCGAACGCCAGATGCCGGTCCCCGGGGCCGGTGCCGCTGCGGAAGGGCGTGTACGGATAGAAGGCGTCCGAGACCAGCGGCGCCGCCGACGCGGGCAGCCGCCAGGAGACCGGGAGCCGGTGCTGCGGGAGCCCGGGATTGTGGGCGAGCAGCGTGCTCACCGCGCTCGCCGACGGGTCGTACGACAGGCCCGCCCACTGCTCCGCGCCCACCACACTGAAGGGGTCGAGCTGCCCCGGGTCGCCCACGAACAGGGCCCGGTCGAAGAGGCCCGCCACGGTCAGCAGCGCGTCCGACCGCATCTGGTACGCCTCGTCCACGATCGCGTGCCCCCACGGCTCGGCGACCTTGGTGTGCGCCCACTTCGCGGCGGTGGAGACCACCACGTCCAGCCCGGCGAGCTCGGCGGCCCTGGCCGAGGTGACGACCGAGCCGAGGGCGTCGAGCGCGGGGTCGTACGGCCGCCGGTCGCTGCTGTGCAGCCGGCCCACGGGCAGGTCGGGGTCCTGCTTGGCCAGGCGCAGCACGAGGTCGTCGACCTGGGCGTTGGTCTGCGCGACGATCATCAGCGGGTGGCCGGCGGCGGCGAGCTCCCGGGCCGCCCGGACCACGAGCGTCGACTTGCCGGCGCCGGGCGGGGAGTCCACGACGACGCCGCGGTGGGGGCCGTGGAGGGTGTCGCGCAGGATCGCGTCGGTGGCCTCGGCCGCCGCCCGGGCGGGGTCGAAGGCGCGTTCGCGTGCCATGCGTACGGTCACAGCAGGTCCTCCGCGGTCACGGGATCCGGGGCCTCGGCCGCGGCGGCCGGGGGTCCGCCGTGGGTCCAGGGCGTCAGCTCGGGGGCCGGCGGCTCGGGGCCGCCGCGCGGCGCGTGCTCGAAGAGGGTCCAGCAGACCGGCTCGCCCGGCTCCGGCACGGAGCCGGCCTCGGGGGTCCTGCCGCGGCCCATCCCACCCGTGAGCCGTACGGTCAGGGCGCCGTCCGGCTCACGACGGACGAACTCGGCGGACTGCGCCCGCCCGTCCGGCAGCACGCGGTGCAGCGCCACCCCGTCCGCGACGTGCGGGGCGTCGTCGGTGCGGACCGTCACCAGCGGGCGCGGGCGCGGAACCTTTGCCTCCGAATACTCCATGACCACGTCGGCGACGGTGCCCGCGAAGGCCTCCCCGGCCAGCCGGCGTCCGGCCATCACCAGCGGGTCGTCCAGCGCCTCCTGGGCGTCCAGCCGCGCCTGGGCCGTCTCCCGGGAGCTCAGCTTGCGGGCCGCCGTGACCGCGTCGTCGCGGCGCGGCTGCGGGGGCTCGCCGGCCAGGACGCGGTCGCGGTGCGCGGTGTACGACCAGCGGTCGCGCTTCCAGCGCTCGCCGACGCGGGCGCCCTCGGGCAGGGAACGCAGCAGGTCGATGCCGTGCCAGACGGCGTCCCAGGTGGGACGCAGCTGTCCCGCCAGCAGCGCGCGGATCTCCGCCTCGGCCCCGGCCAGCGCCCGCCGGGCCGGCTCCGCGAGGTGCGGCGGCGCCTGGAGCGCCCGCGCGCGGGCCAGGTCGTAGCGGGCGACGGCGGGGGCCAGCCGCTTGTTGTCGAAGACCGGGTCGGTCGCGGGGCCCGCGGGAGGGTGGACCAGCAGGTCGTCGGCGTCCCGGTCCAGCTCGGCCCGGAGCGCCGCCTCGGCGCCCGAGAGCCCCTCCGGCGGGTCGATCCAGGCCAGCAGGGCGCTCAGGCGCTGGTCCTCCAGGACGCTCTGGCCCGTGGCCCAGTGGCGGCCCAGGGTCTGGGTCATCGCCAGCAGCGTGGAGGAGCCGGGCACCCGGGCGCGCTCCCCGAAGTGCGTCAGCCAGCGGCCGAGCAGGGGTACCCGCGGGGGAGCGGGGTGCGGCGTCTCCGGGTCCTGCTCGGCGGTGCGGCGGAAGCGCATGGAGCGGCCGAGCAGACGGACGTACTCCACGCCGCCCGCGCCCGGCACCACCAGCTGCGGCGCGTCCGTGCACAGCTCGACCTCGACCGGCGTCTTCCGCCCGGTCACCGGGTCGGTCTCCCGGCGCTCCTCGCGCTCGACGGAGCCGGCGAACTCCTCGACGTACGGAAGCATCGCGTCCGCCAGCCCGGCGAGGAACGCGGAGCGCAGGTCGCGGTCGCGCGGCTGGGCCACGACGAGCAGCCGGGGCGCGTCGCGGTCGGTGCCCACCAGCGCGCCCAGCGGCGCACCGGCCTCACCGGCCGTGGTCAGCGGGACGAACACCAGCGGACGGTCGGACAGGTGGCGGTGGCGCACGGTGGTCAGCGGCCGGGCGCGGCCGTCCCGGGCGGCCTCCAGCCGGGCGAGGGTCTCGATCAGGGACACGGCACCGCTCCCGCCGCCGTCAGGGCCTCCGCCCGCAGGGTCGCGGCGCGGCGCAGCGCGACGACCGCGGGATCGCCGGGGTCGCCCGCCTCGCCCGCAGCGGCGGCGAGCACCGAGCCGATCGTGCTCAGGCCGCCGAGCTCGGCGCGCAGACCGCGGCCCAGGCTCCGTACCGCGTCCGCGGCCCGGGACCGGGCGCGGCAGTGGAAGGCCAGCTCGCAGGCGGCCAGGCACTCCGGCGCGTACGCCGCGCCGACCGCCTCGACGGCGGCGGCGAGCTCCTCGGCGGGCCGGGTGGGCGTCCGTCCGTCGTCGGACAGCCGGAGGTCGAAGCTCGTGCCCTCGGGGAGGGCGTCCGCGATGTCCGCGACGCCCGTGAGCCGCTCCAGCTGGCGGCGCGTCGTGGCCAGCTGCTTGCGGAGGTCGACGAGGGCCGCGTCGGGAAGGTTGGAGAAGTCCTTGGGGCAGACCAGGAGCGCGCTGGAGCGGACCTCGGCACCCCCGCCGACGTGCCCGGCCAGGGACTCCAGGGCCAGCGCGTACACCGCGGCCTGGCGGGCGGCCGCGCCCACCTTGGCCGCGTCCGCCGCGCCGTCGACCATGGCGAAGGACTTGATCTCCACCACCGTCCAGCCGCCGTCGGGGTGGACGACGACGGCGTCCGGCTCCAGATAGGCGGGCGTGCCGGCGACGGTCAGGGCCAGCAGGGGATGGTCCAGCAGCGCCCACCGGCCGGCGGCCGTGGCCTCGCGCAGGGCGAGGGCCGTACGGGCCGTGCGGCCCTCGGGTCCCGGGGCGGCGAGGTCCGGGGTGTCGACGTCCTCCGGGCCCGGGGGCGGGCCGGAGCCGTCGCCGAGCCGCTCGCACAGCAGGCGGATCAGCGCGGCGCCGCCCTCGTCCTTCACACGTGCCTCGAAGGCGTGGCCGCGGACGAAGGCGAACTGGGACTGGCCGAACGTCACCGGCGCGCCCAGCGCCCGGGCGAGGGCGGCCTTGTCGACCCCGGCGCCGTCGAGCAGGGCGCGGCGGTGGCAGCCGGGGTTGGCCGCGAGCGCGGCGAGCGCGCGGGCGTCGAGCGGCCGCGGCGCGACGGCCGGGCCGCGCAGCTCAGCGAGCCGCTGTCGCAGCGCCGTCGGCGCGGCTTTCTCCGGCCTCGCCCCGGGCCGGCTGACGGGGGATGTGGTCACTGGCGTCCGCCTCGCGAAGTCTCTCCGGCGCTCCCGGACGACCGGCTCCGGCCGGGGAGCCGGGGGAGGAGGTCCGGACGAGCGCAGTACCCGCCGAAGTCTCGCACCCGTCACTGACAATCGCGGGCGTCCCGGAGGTTTCCGCCGCCGCGCCGCCGGCCAGGCGGGCGCGGACGCGGTCGGCGAGCCGGACGACGGGGCCGGCCAGCAGACAGCCGGCGCCCATCACGGCCACGCCGGCGACGGCGTCGAGGAAGTAGTGGTTGGCGGTGCCCATCACCACGAGCGTGATGAGGACCGGGTACGCCGCGCCGGCGATCCGTACCCAGGTGCTGCGGGCGTGGCGCCAGAGCACGACGCCGCACCACAGGGCCCAGCCGACGTGGAGGCTCGGCATGGCGGCGTACTGGTTGGTGAGCCCGCCGAGGCCGCGTGGGGCGCTGGCGTCGCCGCCCCACCACCCGTACTCGGAGTACTGGTGCATCGTGTCGACGAACCCGTAGGTGGGGTCGAGGAGACGGGGCGGGCAGGTGGGCAGGAGGGTGAAGCCGATGAGGCCGATGAGGGTGGAGGCCATCAGCCAGGTGCGCATCCCGCGGTAGTGGCCGGGGCGGCGCCGGAAGAGCCAGACCAGGAGCGCGGGGGTGAGGAGGTAGTGCAGTGCGGCGTAGATGAAGTCCGCGGGTATGCCGAGCGCGGGCATGTCGGTGAACAGCCGGTTGAGCGGGTGCTCGAAGTTTATTCGGAACGTTTTTTCAAGATCGAGAATGGCCAGGCCGTGATCCACGGCGGACTGAACGTCTCCCCGGACCAGGAGCCGGCCCGCCGAGTACAGCCCGTACACCACGGCTATCAGTGGCAGTTCGGTCCACCAGCGCGGCCGCTTCCCGAGTGGTGCGGTGCGGTACATCCGGACGGCTCTCCATGTGATCAGGCGGCCAATAAGCGCGCTTGCAACCGTACGGTGTACGCCGCAGTGGTCGCACACCGCCCCAGGACTTCCCCGGAACCCCCGAGTCGGCGGGGAGGGAGACGCCGCCGCTGGCCAGAGGGTTGCCTGAGGGTGAAGTGAGTGATGATGGGGGCTGAACGGGACCGGTCCCCACGCCGGAACTGTCGCGAAAGTCACCGAAAACTCGTGAAGGGGCCCTCGCCATGGCACCGCGCATCCTGCTGGCCCGGCACGGACAGACGGAGTGGTCGCTGTCCGGGAAGCACACCGGACGCACGGACATCCCGCTCCTCGACGAGGGACGGCGTGGCGCCAAGCTGCTGGGCGAGCGACTGCACCGCGCGCCCTGGAACGCCCTGCCGGACGTCGAGGTGCGCACCAGCCCGCTGGCGCGCGCCCGGGAGACCTGCGAGCTGGCCGGCTTCGGCGACCGGGCCACCGAGTGGGACACGCTGATGGAGTGGGACTACGGCGCCTACGAGGGCATGACCCCCGACGAGATCAAGGCCGGCCGCCCGGACTGGCTCATCTGGCGCGACGGCGTCCCGGAGGGCGAGACCCGCGAGCAGGTGGCCGCCCGGGCCGACGAGGTCGTCGAGTGGGCCCGCTCGGCCGACCGCGACGTCCTGGTCTTCGCGCACGGCCACATCCTGCGCACGATCGTGGCCCGCTGGCTGGGCGAGGACATCTTCTTCGGCTCGCGCGTCCGCCTCGACCCGACGTCGCTGTCGGTCCTGGGCTGGGCCTACGGGGCGCCGGCCCTGGTACGGCTGAACGACACGGGGCACCTCGGCTGACCGTGACGCGGCGGGCGCGGGAACCGGTCCCGGGCCGGTCCTCGACGGGCCCGGCTCCGGGGCTTTCAGACGGCCTGTGACGCGGGCTCGTGCCGGGCGAGGAACTCCGCCACGGCGGGGTCCTCCGCGTGGCGGCGCAGCAGCCGTGCCGTGCTCGACAGCATCGCCCGGATCCGGGACGAGCGGACCTCCTCCAGCAGGTCCAGCGCCCGGCAGCCGGCGACGGCCGCCGCGTCGGGGGCGCCGGCCCGGGCCAGGTCGCCCGCCAGCTGGGCGGTGTAGAGGGCCGTGTTCCGCGCGAAGTGCGGGTCCTGCAGCTCCACCGCCCGCGCGGCGTGCTCCGCCGCCCGCCGCCAGTCGCCGAGGGCCGACCAGCACTGGGCCTCCAGGCCCTCCAGCTCCGCCTCCCCGAAGAAGGTCATCCATTCCGGGTCCGCGTCGCAGGAGCCCCGCTCGAACAGCGTCCGCGCGCGCAGCAGGGCCTCCTCGCAGGCGGCCCGGTCCCCGAGCCATGCCCAGCCGCCCGCCTCCCGCAGGGCCAGCAGGGACATCAGCCGCGCCGAGCCCAGCCGCCGGCCGGCGCGCTGCGCGGCTTGCGCGGCGCGCACGGCCTCGCGCGGCCGGCCTGCATCCCGGGCGAGGAAAGCGGTGTTACAGAAGGCATGAGCCTCCAACGCCGGATCACCGGCCACCCGGGCCGTCGCCAGGGCCTCCGCGTAGTGCGAGCGCGCGTCCGGGAAGCGGCCCGAGTCATGGGCCAGCCAGCCCACCGAGAGGGCGAGTTCGCCCGCGCCCGCGTGCAGCCGGTCCGCCACGGACTGCCGCCGGGTCTGCGCGTCGAGCAGCTCGTAGGCCGCCTTCAGCGGCCGCGCGGCGCGCCGGTAGAGGCCGTCCGCGCCGTGCCGGTCGTCGAGCAGCCGGATCCGCAGCACCGCCTGCTCGACGGCGCGGGCCTCGGGCTCGCCCGCCCGTCGCCGGACGGGGGTGCGGGGGGCGGCGCCCAGGGAGGCGGCGGCCATCGCGGCCGTGCCCGTGGTCATGAACGCGCGACGCAACACGTCGCTCTCCTTGCTGCTGTCGAAGGTGTCACCGGAGTTCCCGCCGGGGTCCCCGTCCTCCCCCGGGGGGGTACGGCTTTCGGCGGGGCTTCCGGATTGCCCGGACGGCGCGGAACCCTTTTTGCGCGCCCCCCGTCCACGCACCGTCTCGCGGGGTGCGAAGCCCATGTCCGCCGGCTCCCGGCCCGGGAACATATGCCGGAAGACCCGCTCGTAGGCGTAGTTCGGGCAGCGGATCTCGCCCGACTCGACGCGCCCGACATAGCGCGCGTCGCACGAGACGTGCTCCCCGATCTCACGGCCCGCCCTGCGCACCGCCGCCGCGAACTCCCCAGGTGAGCGCTGTCCGCGCAGTTCCCGGAAGGCGGTGTTGGGGCGTCGTGACGAGGACGCGTGGGGCGACGCCATGGCGGACCCTCTCCCTGGCGAGCCGCCCCGTGGGCGTCCCGCGGGGCGGGCGGCTGTGCTGCCGTGTGGCGTGATGACCGTACCGGTTGGCCAGGGGCCGCTCCGCCCGGTTTGGCTACAAACCGGATATCCCACCTGTCATCCGCCATGAACTGCCATCCTTTGCGGCGGCATGGCGCCGTAGCCGTTGACGCCCGCGGCCGTTGAACCCTCCGAGCGTGAGCGCGCTCGACGCGGAGTGGCACTGGCGTGAGGAGGGGTTTCCCGTGGTGAAGGCCGGAGTGGACATCGGCGGCGGCTCACGGACGACAGCGCTGCACCAGCCCCGTCAGGACCACAGCCCGTCCCCCCGCACCACCCGGGCCGGCGCCGAGGACGCCCGCCCCTGCGACCTCGTCACCGTCCCCGCCCGGCAGGGCCTCGAAGCCGTCGACATCCTCCGGCTGCGCGACGGCGTGGGCCCCGTGCTCCACGACGGGGAGGGCGACACCCTCGGCTTCCTCGTGCCCCCCGGCACCGCCGACCGCTGGGACCTGCCCGGCAGCGCCTGCACCCAGACCTATGGGCGCGGCCAGCGCGCCGGCGCCGACATGCCGCCCGTCAACGGCACCGGGTGGCTCGTCGCGCCCGACGCCGCGTACGCCGCCGCGACCGATCCCGTCGTGTTGCGGGCCGCGCTCGGGGAGGCGGCTCGCACGATCGAGGCCGTCGATCGCTGTCGCTGACGCCGAGGGTCCCGTAGCCCGTTCGCCGCGGGCCGCCGGTGGCTTGTCGCGCGGTTCCCCGCGCCCCTTGCACGGCTGGTCAGCGGTGATACTGGAGGGATGAGCAAGGGCAGGCAGAAGCAGGGGCGCGGGCGGGGTGCCGACGCGGTGACCGCGCGGGTCGACGGCGGGCTCGCCGAGCTCGTTCCCGACCGGGACCGGCCGCGCGGCCGGACCCTGCTGATCGACGGGGCGCCCCAGTCCCATGTGGACCTCGACGATCCCGCCCACCTCGACTTCTCCTACCAGCGCCGGCTCGGCCACACAGCCGACCTCGTGGCCCCGCCCGGGAAGCCGATCCACGCCCTCCACCTGGGCGGCGGCGCCTTCACCCTCGCCCGCTACGTCGCCTTCACCCGCCCCCGCTCCACCCAGCAGATCGTCGAGATCGACGCCCCACTGGTCCAGTTCGTCCGCGCCGAGCTGCCCCTGGAGAGCGGCTGGCGGATCAGGGTGCGGGGCGGGGACGCCCGCGAGGGGCTGGGGAAGCTGCCCGACGGCTGGGCGGACCTGATCATCGCGGACGTCTTCAGCGGCGCCCGCACCCCCGCCCACCTGACCAGCACCGAATTCACCGGCGAGGTCCGCCGGGTGCTGCGGCCCGGCGGCTTCTACGCCGCCAACCTCGCGGACGGTCCACCGCTCGCCCACCTCAAGGCGCAGATCGCGACCGCCGGGACGGTCTTCCCCGAGCTGTGCCTGACCGCCGACCCCGCCGTGCTGCGCGGGCGCCGCTTCGGCAACGCCGTGCTGCTGGCCTCCGACCGGGAGCTGCCGGTCGCCGAGCTGACCCGGCGGGCCGCCACCGACCCGGTCCAGGGCCGGGTCGAACACGGCCGCTCCCTCGCCGACTTCACCGGCGGCGCCGCCCCCGTCACCGACGCGGACGCCCGCCCCTCGCCGGCCCCGCCGCCCTCCGTCTTCGAGTGACGGCCGCCGCCCCCGGCGGCCCTCAGCCCGGGGCGAGCCGTCCGGTCCTGGCCACCCGGGCGTACCAGCGGGCGCTGGACTTGGGCGTCCGGGCCAGCGTGGCGTAGTCGACGTACACCGCGCCGAACCGCTTGCTGTAGCCGTGCGCCCACTCGAAGTTGTCCAGCAGCGACCAGAGGAAGTAGCCGCGCACGTCGGCGCCGTCGCCGAGGGCGCGCAGTACCGCGTCGAGGTGGGCGTGGAGATAGGCGATGCGGTCGGGATCGTGCACCGCGCCGTCCCCGCCCGGCTTGTCGTCGTAGGCGGCACCGTTCTCCGTGACGATCAGGGGCAGCCCCGGGACCTCCCGCGTGAAGCGCATCAGCAGGTCGTACAGGCCCGTGGGGTCCACGGCCCAGTCCATCGCGGTGCGCTGGCCCGGCGGTTGGTGGAACGCCACCCGTCCGGCACCCGGCCACGGGGACGGCCCGCTCGCGCCGGAGCCCTCGGCGGCCGACACCACCATGGGGGAGTAGTAGTTGACGCCCAGCGCGTCGAGGGGCTGCCGGACGACGTCCGTGTCGCCGTCCCGTACGAAGGACCAGTCCGTGATCGTCGCGGTGTCGGCGAGGAGATCGGCCGGGTAGGCGCCGTGCAGCATGGGGCCGGTGAAGATCCGGGTGGCCAGGGCGTCGATGCGCCGCCGGGCGTCGAGGTCGGCCGCGGCGTCCGTACGGGCCCGCACGGCGCCGGGGTTGAGGGCCACGGTCAGCCGGGCCCCCGCGGGCAGGACGCCGCGCAGCGCCTGGGCGCCCAGGCCGTGCGCCAGGTTGAGGTGGTGCGCCGCGCGCAGCGCCGCCTCGTCGTCCGTGCGGCCCGGGGCGTGGATCCCGGCGGCGTAGCCCAGGAAGGCGCTGCACCAGGGTTCGTTGAGGGTGCTCCATGTGCCGACCCGGTCGCCCAGCGCCTCGCCGACCAGGTGCGCGTAGTCGGCGAACCGGAGTGCCGTCTCCCGGGCGGGCCAGCCGCCCGCGTCCTCCAGCTCCTGGGGCAGATCCCAGTGATAGAGCGTCAGCAGCGGCTGGATCCCCTGCTCCAGGAGGTCGTCGACCAGCGCCCGGTAGAAGTCGAGGCCCCGCCGGGAGGCGGGCCCCCGGCCGGTGGGCTGCACGCGCGGCCAGGAGACGGAGAAGCGGTACGCGCCCAGCCCCAGCTCGGCCATGAGGCGTACGTCGTCGTGGCGGCGGTGGTAGTGGTCGGTGGCCGTGTCGCCGGTGTCGCCGTCCCGGACCCGGCCGGGCGTGCGGGAGAAGGTGTCCCAGATGGAGGGCGTGCGGCCGTCCTCCCGGGCCGCGCCCTCGATCTGGTAGGCGGCCGTCGCGGTGCCCCACAGGAAGCCGGGCGGAAAGGTCACGGTCATGGAAGTCGCTCCCGGGGTCGGTGAGGGCGGGGAGGCGCGGCGGTCAGCCCTTGACCGCGCCGCGCATGACGCCGCCGACGATCCGGCGGCCGAGGAGGGCGAAGACCAGCAGCAGCGGCAGCGTGCCCAGCAGCGCCCCGGCCATGACCACGGCCTGGTCGGGCACATAGCCCCGGCCGAGCCCGGTGAGGGCCACCTGCACGGTCGGGTTCTCCTGGGTCAGCGCGATCACGGGCCAGAAGAAGTCGTTCCAGGACTGCACGAAGGAGAGCATGCCCAGCACGGCCATCGCCGGCCGGGCCACGGGGAGGACGAGGTGCCACACCAGGCGCAGGCTGCTCGCGCCGTCCACGCGGGCCGCCTCGATCAGCTCCGTGGGCAGCGCCTCCAGCAGGTACTGCCGCATGAAGAAGACGCCGAAGGCGCTGACCAGCGTGGGCAGCACCACGGTCGGCAGCCGGTCGGTCCAGCCCAGCCGGGCGACGACCATGAACAGCGGGACGACGCCGAGCTGCGGCGGGACCATCATCGTGCCGACGGTCAGCGCGAGCAGGGCGCCCCGCAGCCGGAACCGCAGCTTGGCGAAGGCGAAGCCGGCGACCGTGCAGAAGAGCACGGTGCCGAGCGCGGTCGTCCCGGCCACCAGCGTGGTGTTGAACAGCGCGAGCCCCATGCGGGCGTCGCTCCACGCCGTGCCCAGGTTCTCCGCGAGCCGCCCCCCGAACCACAGCGGCGGCGGGGTGCGGGCCAGCCGGGCGTCGTCGTGCGAGGCGGCGACCGCCGTCCAGAGGAGGGGCAGGAGCGAGCCGGCGGTGAACAGCGCCAGGACCCCGTAGGCGACCGGGCCCGGCCGCCGGTGCGGGCCCGGTCGGGATGCCGTGGCCATGGGCCCCTCTCACCGGTCCTTCCGCAGCCCGCGCGCGATCAGGGCGTTGACCACGGCCACGAGCAGCAGCAGGAGGAACATGGTCCAGGCGACGGCCGAGGCCCGCCCGAGATGGAAGTGGAACCAGCCCTGCTCGTAGAGGTAGAGCCCGAGCGTCTGGAACTGGTGCGAGGCGCCGCCCTTCTGACCACCCGCCCCGCCGAACAGCAGTGGCTCGCCGAAGAGCTGGGTCGCCCCGATCGTCGACACCACGACCGTGAACAGGATCGTCGGCCGTAGCGCCGGCACGGTGACGTGCAGGAACTGCCGCAGACGCGACGCGCCGTCCAGCGCCGCCGCCTCGTACAGCTCGCCGGGCACCGCCTGGAGGGCGGCCAGGTAGATGAGCGCGTTGTAGCCCGTCCACCGCCAGATCACGATCGACGACACGGCCAGCCGTGAGCTCCAGACGCCGTTCTGCCAGTCCACCGGGCCGATGCCCGCCGCGCCCAGGGCCCAGTTCAGCAGGCCGTAGTCGCGCCCGTAGAACAGGACGAAGACCAGGGTGGCGGCCGCGACCGAGGTGGCGTACGGGGTCAGCAGGGCGACCCGCCAGAACGTGGCGGCGCGCAGCCGGTGGTGCAGCAGATGGGCCAGGCCCAGGGCCATCAGCAGCTGGGGGACGGTGGAGAGCACCCCGAGGACGAACGTGTTGCGCAGCGCGTTCCAGAAGAATTCGTTGCCGAGCAGCCGGGCGTAGTTGTGCAGCCCCACCCACACCATGCGGTCCGGGGCCGTCAGCTCCACCCGGTGCAGCGAGGCCCAGCCCGTATAGAGGAGGGGGAAGAGTCCGAACGCGGCGAAGAACACGAAGAACGGCGCGATGAACGCGTACGGGCTGTAGCGCAGGTCCCAGCGGTAGAGGCGGCTGCGCCGGGCGGCCGGGCGGGCGGGGCCCCGCCGGCGGCCCGCCGGGCCGGCCTCCGCCTCCTCCACCGTCGTGGTCGTGGCGGTCATTCGTCCACCGCGTTCTCGATCTCCTTCTGTGCCGCCGCCCAGCCGGCCCGCGGGGACCTGCCCTGCTGTTCGACCTGGGGGATACCGACGTCGGTGAACGCCGTGCCGATCTGTGCCTCCTTCGGGCCGTGGACCAGCAGCGGGACGGAGCGGGCGGCCGCGGTGAAGACCGACCCGATGGGGGCGTCGCCGAAGTAGGGGTTCCGGGCGTTCTGGACCGACGGCAGGGCATAGGCGGCCGGGGCCGAGGGGAAGCCGGCCTGCCGGTCGAAGAGCCGGGCCTGCTGGGCGGGCGCCGTCAGCCACACGGCCAGGTCGATCGCCGCCCGCTTGTGCCGGGCCGCCGTCGGCACGCCGATGAAGGAGCCGCCCCAGTTGGCCGGGCGGGGCGCGGCGGCCACGTCCCACTGACCCTTCCCCGCGGCGCCCGACTTCGCCTTGATGTAGCCGAGCATCCAGGGCGGGCAGACGACGCTGGCGAAGCGCCCGTTGGCGTAGGCCTGGTCCCAGGGCTTCTCGAACTGCTTGAGACGGGCCGTCAGCCCGGAGCGCACCGCCTCCATGGCCAGGTCCCAGGAGGCCCGCACCGCCCGGCCGCTCCGGTGGAGCGGGTGTCCGGCACGGTCGTAGTAGCGCTCGGGGTAGCCGTGGACGGAGGCGTTGTAGAGGCCGGCCGCCGAGTCGGTGAAGACCGTGCCCGCCGGGGCACGGCGGGCGTACGCCCGGCCGGCGTCGAGGTACCTCCGCCAGTCCCCGGCCCACAACCGGCCGACCTCCTCCCGGTCGGTGGGCAGCCCGGCGCGCCGGAAGAGGTCCTTGCGGTAGCACACGGCGATCGGCCCGATGTCCGTGCCGAGGCCGATGACGCGGCCGTCGGGAGCGGTGGCCTGGGCCCACTTCCACGGCAACCAGCCCTGCCGGCGGACGCCCGGCGCCCGGGAGAGGTCCTCGAAGCGGTGGCCCCGGGCGGCGGCCAGCTCGTGGACGTTGCCGATCTCCATGGCTTGGACGTCGGCGAGTCCGCTGCCGGCGGCGAGATGGGTGAGCAGCTGGGGGTAGTAGGCGTCGTTGCGCTCGATGACGCTCTCCACGATCGTGACGCCGGGGTGGAGCCGCTCGTACTCCGCGTAGAGGCCGGCCTGCTTGTAGCCGAAGACACCGAAGGTGCCGACGGTGATCGTGGTGTGCCGCCCGGCACCGCCCCGGGCGGCCGTACCGTCCCCGCCGTCGCGGGTGCAGCCGTCCAGCAGACTGACCACGAGGAGGAGGGCCGTGGCGGCGGCGAGAAGCAGTGCCCGCCGCCGGTAGGGCCCGCTCTGCCAGGCGGTCACCCTACTGTTCGGGGACGACGTTCTCTGCCTGCGGGCCCTTCTGCCCCTGGACGACGTCGTACGAGACTCTCTGGTTCTCCACCAGCTCCTTGAAGCCCGTGCTCTTGATGGCGGAGAAGTGGACGAACACGTCCGGGCCCCCGTCGTCCTGCTCGATGAAGCCGAAGCCCTTCTCGGCGTTGAACCACTTCACTTTGCCCGTCGCCATCGGTCATGCTCCTTCATCCGGTTACCGGCATCTGAGCATTCCCGGACCGGCGGCGAACTTCCCCCGGCCGCGCCGTATGTCACTCGTGAGGGCTACAAAACAGAAGGAGCCCGGTCCGCTTGCGCGAACCGGGCTCCCGGTGAGGGTGAGTAACGGGACTCGAACCCGCGACATCCTGGACCACAACCAGGTGCTCTACCAGCTGAGCTATACCCACCACGTCCGGCGTTTGTTTCCGTGTTTCCCACCGGCCGAGAAAAAGTGTACAGGGTCCGGAGGGGTGCTCGCTCCCAGCTTTCGCCGTGCCGGGAGCGAGCTGCGTCACTATGCCTGGCTGCGGCTTTACGCCTGGGCGGGCAGGACGTGCCGGGCCGCGACGGCCTTCGCCGTGTCGGAGTCCGGACCGGGCTGCGGTACGAAGATCGCCTCGCGGTAGTAGCGGAGCTCGGCGATCGACTCGCGGATGTCGGCGAGCGCCCGGTGGTTGCCCGACTTCTTCGGGCTGGCGAAGTAGGCGCGCGGGTACCAGCGGCGCGCCAGCTCCTTCACCGAGGACACGTCCACGATCCGGTAGTGGAGGTGCCCCTCCAGCGCGGGCATGTCCCGCAGCAGGAATCCACGGTCGGTGCTGACCGAGTTCCCGCACAGCGGGGCCTTGCCCGCCTCCGGGACGTGCTCGCGGACGTACTCCAGGACCTGGCGCTCCGCTTCCTCGAGCGTCGTCCCACCGTCCAGCTCCGCGAGCAGCCCGGAGGCCGTGTGCATCTGGCGCACCACCTCGGGCATGGTGGCGAGTGCCTCGGCGGGCGGGCGGATGACGATGTCCACGCCGTCCCCGAGGATGTTCAGCTCAGAGTCGGTGACCAGGGCGGCCACCTCGATGAGCGCGTCGGACGACAGCGAGAGCCCGGTCATCTCGCAGTCGATCCACACCATGCGATCGTTCATACCCCTCACCCTACGGGGCGCTCCCGCTGGCCGGGCAGGCGCGGAGCATAGAGGTCACCGTCCGGCTTGCCGGGATCGGCGGGGTTGATCGCGTGTCCCCCGCCGTGCCCGCCACCGTGTCCCGCATGGCCCATATGACCGCCGTGTCCCACATGGGACGGGGAGGCGCCCAGGGGCGCGCCCGTCACCGCGTGGGCGGCCGGAGCCATGGCCGGACGCCGTACGCCCATGAGCGACGGCTCGCCGGACCGGTGCTCGACCGGGTCCGGCCGGTCGAACCGGTCACCCCGGTCCGCCCGCTCCGGACGGTCCGCCCGCTCGCTCCGCTCCGGACGCTCCGGGCCGCCCTGCGGCCGGCGCGCCCGGTAGGCGGCCCGGTAGGCGGCGGGGGAGGACCCCAGCTGCCGGCGGAAGTGACCGCGCAGGGCCACCGGCGAGCGGAAGCCGCAGCGTCCGGCGACCTCGTCCACGGAGTAGTCCGAGGTCTCCAGGAGCCGCTGCGCCTGGAGCACCCGCTGGGTGATCAGCCACTGCAGCGGGGCGCTCCCGGTGAGCGAGCGGAACCGCCGGTCGAAGGTGCGACGGCTCATATAGGCGCGGGCGGCCAGGGTCTCCACGTCGAACTGCTCGTGGAGGTGCTCCAGCGCCCAGGCGACGACCTCGGCGAGCGGGTCGGCGCCGATCTCCTCCGGTAAAGACCTGTCGAGGTAGCGCTCCTGCCCGCCGCTGCGGCGGGGCGGGACGACGAGACGGCGGGCCAGGGCCCCCGCGGCGTCGGCGCCGTGATCGGTGCGGACGATGTGCAGGCACAGATCGATGCCTGCCGCGGTGCCCGCGGACGTCAGTACGTCACCGTCGTCGACGAAGAGCTCCCGCGGGTCCACATGGACCGACGGATAGCGCTTGGCGAGCGTGGGCGCGTACATCCAGTGGGTGGTGGCGGGCCTGCCGTCCAGCAGCCCCGCGGCGGCCAGTACGAAGGCCCCGGTGCACAGCCCGACGATGCGGGCACCTTCCTCATGCGCACGGCGCAGCGCGTCGAGCGCGGCGGCCGGTGGCGGCTGGGTGATCGACCGCCAGGCCGGTACGACGACGGTGCCGGCCCTGGAGAGGGCCTCCAGTCCGTACGGTGCGGTCAATTCCAGGCCGCCGGTCGTTCGCAATGGCACATCTTCGCCCGCGCACACCAGCAATCGGTAGCGGGGGACTCCCGCGTCCTGGCGGTCGATGCCGAAGACGGAGAGCGGAATGGAGCTTTCGAAGATGGGGCCACCGCTGAACAGAAGTACGGCGACGATCTCCCGGCGGCGGCGTCCGGAGAGCTTGCGCGCGGCCTCCGGTGCGGTCGTGGAGTCCTGGCTCATGGCGCTAAGCCCCCCTCGGCGGTCGAGTCCTCTCGGTCCTGCACGTTTCCCCTCGGTCCTGAACGGTTCCCCCGCCGGTCATGGCCAAGATCGAATCTACTGCGTCGTTCGGAGACGCGGTGACCAGTTCACCACCCGCCTCTAAGTCGACATGACAACTTGGCGCGAAGCGTTCGATCACGAAGCGTTGCACTTGCAGGCCCCGGTGAAAAGTACGCCTCTCGCCCATGCCCACTGTCCGTAGGCGGCAACCGCCCTCCGGGCCCGTTTCCTTGCTGGTCGACCGGCTGCTGGAGGGGTCTTTGGCCAAGGTGTGAAGTTCGGACCCAACTTGGCTGAAAACCAGTGGGTGCAGGCGTACGAAGGGGTCAGCCGAGGGGTGATCCAGGGGTCTGGTGGCGGGCTCCGCGATGGCTCCCGCCACCCGTCCGGCCACGCCTCCCGCGGTGCGGAATGGATTGTTCCGAGGAGACCCTGGCGGCGGTGCGCGCCGACTGGCGCAGCAGGGCGTGGCAGACGCAGGTGAGGGCCACCAGACCGGCCGCGGTGCCGGCCGCGCCACCGAAGGACTGACCGCACATCAAGAGGACGACGGGAACCAGAGCGCAGCTGAACGCCGCCCAGCGGACCACGTCGCTCACCGGATCGGGGGACGCCCCCTCGGTGGTGTCCTCGCGGGCGTCATCTCGGGTCCCGGGCACGAGCGGCTCCCTGCTGGCGGCTGCTGGGGGTAGTACGCGGTACTACAACGGCGCCCCGGGGGCCTGGGTCACTGGGGAGTGGGTACCAGTGAGTAGAGCCGGGGCCATTGCGCTACGCGCCGCGCTCGTGCATGCTCCGGGGAACGCCCGCGGGGGCTCGTTCCCGTGCGGCGACCCCTGGGCAGGCGGTCACTGTCGCCGTACCCTGGGGGGTAAGCACTTGAAAAGATGAATCCCGGACGGATTTGGCCGTCCAAGATCCATCAGGGGCGCGACCCCGACAACTCCAACCAGTCCACCGCCCTTCCCCTCGACACGAGGCTTCCTACGCCGAGACACCGATGGCCGGTCACGAATTCTCCGAACCCGCGGACCGCAAGCGGATCGCCGATCACGCGGCGCATCCCGAAGCGGCGGAAGAAACACGTCATTCCTGCGATCCGGCGTTCCAGCACGGCGTCGTGGTGGGCTTCGACGGCTCCATGTCGAGCGAGCGAGCGCTTGCGTATGCAATCGGAATGGCCCGGCGGTCGGGCTCGGGCCTGATCATCGTGCATGTGGCCAACCGGCTGCCCACGACCGTCTGGGCCGGCTGCGAGCCGCCGGTCTTCGTCGATGTCCCCGATCACCGGACCGAGGTGCTGGGCCTTGAGCTGGCCTGTGCCGACTATTTGTCCGAAGTGCCCTGGATTCTTGTGGAACGCGGCGGGGACATCTGTCACGAACTCGAAGAAGTCGGGCGGGAGTACGCGGCGGACGCGATCGTGGTCGGCTCCACGCACGGCCTGGTCGGGCGGATCTTCGGCTCGGTGGCGGGCCGGCTGGCCCGGCGCGCGCAGCGGCCGGTCGTCGTCATCCCGTAGCGAGAGCTCCCCGGCGTCATTCCGTGACGAGCTCCCCCGGCGCGCCCCGATGCGCCCGCGCTCCGCGTGTACGCCCGGCGTGCCTCCCCCGTCACATCCGTCCCGGATGTCAACTCCCGTGCGCCGAAAGCCGGATGGCGTGGAGTGGTGCTTGACGGACGACGGAATCTACCCGCGCGTAGAAGGTGCCCCGGGCCGTGGCCACGGGTAGGAATCCGGCACACGACGCTGTCGTGCCGCCGGACGGGAGGTGACGGTTCCCGGGAACGGCGGCATCACCGCCGGCGTGAGGGCGACGCCGGCACAGGGGAGGCGGCCCTCCCCGCGCGCGTGGTGGCACGCGTGGGGAGGGCCGCCCTCTCGTACCTGTCGCGGACAGGTGCGGACAGGTCCGAGAGGCTGTGAGGGCCCGCGGCCGGAGGCCGGCCGGGCCCGGAGGCGGCGACTACTCGACCGTGACGGACTTCGCCAGGTTGCGCGGCTTGTCGATGTCGCGGCCCATGGCCTTCGCCGTGTAGTACGCGAAGAGCTGCAGCGGGATGCCCATGAGGATCGCGTCCAGCTCGTCCTCGTTCTTCGGCACCACGATCGTGTGGTCGGCCTTCTCCTGCTCCTGGTGCGCGACGGCGAGGATGCGGCCGCTACGGGCCTTGATCTCCTCCAGCGCGGCGCGGTTCTTCTCCAGCAGCTCGTCGTCCGGGACGATCGCGACGGTCGGCATGGCGGGCTCGATGAGCGCCAGCGGGCCGTGCTTGAGCTCGGAGGCCGGGTAGGCCTCGGCGTGGATGTACGAGACCTCCTTGAGCTTCAGCGAGGCCTCGCGGGCCACCGGGTAGCCGCGGACGCGGCCGATGAACATCATCGACTTGGCGTCGGCGTACTCCTTGGCCAGCTCCTCGATCTGCGCCTCGTTGGCCAGGATCTCCTCGATCTGGCCGGGCAGCTTGCGCAGGCCCTCGATGATCCGCTTGCCGTCGGCGACGGACAGGTCGCGGGTGCGGCCCAGGTGGAGGGCGAGCAGACCGAAGGAGACCACCATGTTGGTGAAGCACTTGGTGGAGACGACGCAGACCTCGGGGCCGGCGTGGACGTAGATGCCGCCGTCGGTCTCGCGGGCGATCGCGGAACCGACCACGTTCACCAGGCCCAGGACGCGGGCGCCCTTGCGCTTGAGCTCCTGGACGGCCGCCAGCACGTCGTAGGTCTCACCGGACTGGGACACCGCGATGTAGAGGGTGTCGGGGTCCACGACCGGGTTGCGGTAGCGGAACTCGGAGGCCGGCTCGGCGTCCGCGGGGATGCGGGCCAGCTCCTCGATCATCTGGGCGCCGATCTGGCCGGCGTGGTACGAGGTGCCGCAGCCGAGGATCTTGACCCGGCGCACCGCGCGGGCGTCGCGGGCGTCGAGGTTCAGGCCGCCCAGGTGCACGGTGGAGAAGCGGTCGTCGATGCGGCCGCGCAGCGCGCGGTCCACGGCGTCGGCCTGCTCGTGGATCTCCTTGTGCATGTACGTGTCGTGGCCGCCCATATCGTACGACTCGGCCTCCCACTCGACGGTGGTCGGCTGGGCGGAGGTGGAGGAACCCTCGGTGGTGTACGTGCGGTAGTCGTCGGCACGCAGGGTGGCCATCTCGCCGTCGTCGAGGGTGACGACCTGGCGGGTGTGGGAGACCAGGGCCGCGACGTCGGAGGAGACGAACATCTCCTTCTCGCCGATGCCCAGGACGACCGGGGAGCCGTTGCGGGCCACGACGATGCGGTCCGGGAAGTCGGCGTGGAGGACGGCGATGCCGTACGTGCCCTCGATGTGCTTGACGGCCTCGCGGACCTTCTCCTCCAGCGTGCCGGCCTCGGAGCGGGCGATGAGGTGGGCGAGGACCTCGGTGTCGGTGTCGGAGACGAAGACGAAGCCCTCGGCCGTCAGCTTGGCGCGCAGGTCGGAGGCGTTGTCGATGATGCCGTTGTGGACGACGGCCACCTTCTCCTCGGCGTCGAGGTGGGGGTGGGCGTTGACGTCGTTCGGGGCGCCGTGGGTGGCCCAGCGGGTGTGGGCGATACCGGTGGTGCCGTTGAAGCGCTTGGGGAGGCGGGCCTCCAGCTCACGGACGCGGCCCTTGGCCTTGGCGGCCTTCAGGCCACCCGTCTTGCCGCTGGCGTGCAGGGCTATGCCGGCCGAGTCGTAGCCGCGGTACTCCAGGCGCTGCAGCCCCTCCAGCAGCAGCGGCGCGACATCACGCTTGCCGATGTATCCGACGATTCCACACATAGGTGACCCTCCCAGGTAAGAGATCAGCGGCGCCCGAAGGCGACGACGACGGCGATGGAAGCGATGAGGCGGCCGTGCGGGGCCGCCTCACCGTGTGTCCCGGCCGCTGGTTCAGCCGTAGACGATGCGGCGCAACTGCCGCAGTGAGAGCTCGGGTGGTGCCACGGCGCGGTGCGGCAGCTCCGCGGCGATCCGCTCGAAGATCTCCGTGTTGTTCATCCCGCCGGACTGCAGTTCGCGGTGGCGGCGGCGGACGAACTCCTCGGCCGTCTCGTCGAAGTACGCCAGGACGTCCAGGACCACCCGGGCGGCCTCGCCGCGCTGAAGCGGCGTGCTGCGCACCAGGTGATCGACCAGGTCGTCGTGGGACATACGGCGTTCGAGCACCCGTCGATATTGAGGGCTACGGACGGCGTTCGCAAGAATCCTGCCCGATATCGGGCAAGGAAGCCAGGGAATGTGAGGTGAATCTGCCCGAATCGCCTGAAGATCACCGCTTGTGCCGTGACGCAGGTCTCTCCGCGCGCCACCATGGATCGCACGCCGCGGGCCGCACGCCGCGGGCCGCACGTCACGGGCCGCACGTCACGGGCCGCACGTCACGGGCCGCATGCCGCGGGCCGCACGCCGCAGGGGGGGGGGGGGGGGGGGGGGGGGGGGGGGGGGGGGGGGGGGGGGGGGGGGGGGGGGGGGGGGGGGGGGGGGGGGGGGGGGGGGGGGGGGGGG
>NZ_JBWKFM010000024.1:86148-138233 GCF_056434285.1 Streptomyces sp. NPDC044063 | reverse complement strand
CATCCATCGAGATGGACGGGGTGTCAACATATCTGGCGTTGACTTTTGGCACGCTGTTGAGTTCTCAAGGAACGGACGCTTCCTTTGTACTCACCCTCTCGGGCTTTCCTCCGGGCGCTTCCCTTCGTTGTTTCCAACCTTACCAGATCCGTTTTCCGCTCGTTTCCGATCGGAATTTCGTTTCCAGCGCCCTGTTGGACCGGGCTTCCCCGACTTTATCAGAAATCTTCGCGGCCGATTCACACCGGCTTTCCGATTCCAGAGGGAGTCGAGAGGCTTCGTCATTGAATTCTCTTCGCTGACCGAAGCAGGTCAGATACTAACCGTTGCTGTGGACCAGGTCCACCTCGTCGCAACCGTTCGAATCTACCTCCCCACCCATCCCGTGTCAACGGTCTGTGCGGGGCGAAGAGAACAGTACCAGGTTTACCGCCCCCCGAAGGACGACGGCGGGCTCTCCAGCTCCTCCAGTTCGATGCCGGGCGCCGAGAGCACCACGTCGCCGGCGATGTGGACCGCGTACCGCTCCCCCGTGTCCAGCTCGCTCACCTGGTACTCGTCCACCTCCAGCGGGCCGCTGTCCGTGGTGTGCGTCGTCCTGCCGGTCAGGGCCCAGGCCTGGTCGAGGGTGCGCGGGGCGAGGACGGGGGCCGTGAAGGAGACGAGGCGGACCCGGACCGCCGCGTCCCCGGGGTTCAGCCGGAGGAGGCGGGCGAGGGCCACGTAGAAGGCGGGGGACGTACCGGTGAAGGCGTGCGCGCGGACGTTGCCCTCCGTCGCGTGTTCGCCGGTGGGATCGGTGCGGACCCAGGTCATGCCGTCGATGGCCGCGCCGCGTACCTGCCAGTCCGCGCGCTGGAGCTGGAGGCGGATGGGGCGGCCCAGGTCGTCGACGGCGAGGTCGACCGAGCCGACGGGGCTCCCCGAGGGGCCGGTCAGCTGGGAGACGTAGCGCCAGCCGGAGGGTCCGGTGGCGCAGTGGAAGCGCTCGTCACCGAGGTGGGACCCGTCGTGGGTGTCGTGGAGCGAGTAGCGGCCGCGGGGCATGTGGAGTCCTTGACGCGAACGGGACAGGCCCCCGCCGTGGGGCGGGGGCCTGTCCACCGGTCACCGGGCGCGTGGCACCGGTGACCGCGGGAGCTGGCGCGGCCGTGGTGGCCGGCCGTGTCAGTAACGGTAGTGGTCGGGCTTGTACGGGCCCTCGACCGGGACGCCGATGTACGCCGCCTGCTCCGGACGGAGCACCGTGAGCTTGACGCCGAGGGCGTCGAGGTGGAGGCGGGCGACCTTCTCGTCCAGGTGCTTGGGCAGGACGTAGACGTCGGTCGGGTAGGCCTCCGGCTTGGTGAAGAGCTCGATCTGGGCCAGGGTCTGGTCCGCGAACGAGTTCGACATGACGAAGGACGGGTGGCCGGTGGCGTTGCCCAGGTTGAGCAGGCGGCCCTCGGACAGCACGATCAGGACCTTGCCGTCGGAGAAGGTCCAGGTGTGGACCTGGGGCTTGACCTCGTCCTTGACGATGCCGGGGATCTTCGCCAGGCCGGCCATGTCGATCTCGTTGTCGAAGTGGCCGATGTTCCCGACGATGGCCTGGTGCTTCATCCTGGCCATGTCCGAGGCCATGATGATGTCCTTGTTGCCCGTCGTGGTGACGAAGATGTCGGCGATCTCGACGACCTCGTCCAGCGTGGTGACCTGGTAGCCGTCCATGGCCGCCTGCAGGGCGTTGATCGGGTCGATCTCGGTGACGATGACCCGGGCGCCCTGGCCGCGCAGCGACTCGGCGCAGCCCTTGCCCACGTCGCCGTAGCCGCAGACGACGGCGACCTTGCCGCCGATCAGGACGTCGGTGGCGCGGTTGATGCCGTCGATGAGGGAGTGGCGGCAGCCGTACTTGTTGTCGAACTTCGACTTGGTCACCGCGTCATTGACGTTGATCGCGGGGAAGAGCAGCGTGCCGGCCTGCTGCATCTCGTAGAGGCGGTGGACGCCGGTGGTGGTCTCCTCGGTGACGCCGCGGATCTCGGACGCCAGCTGCGTCCACTTCTGCGGGTTCTCGGAGAGGGTGCGGTTGAGGAGGGTGAGGATCTGGGCGTACTCCTCACTGTCCGCGGTGGCCGGGTCCGGGGCCGCGCCGGCCTTCTCGAACTCGACGCCCTTGTGGACGAGGAGGGTGGCGTCGCCACCGTCGTCGAGGATCATGTTGGGGCCGCCGGTGGGGGTGTCCGACCAGGTCAGAGCCTGCTCGGTGCACCACCAGTACTCCTCCAGGGTCTCGCCCTTCCAGGCGAAGACCGGAACGCCCCGGGGGGCGTCGGGGGTGCCGTCGGGGCCCACGGCGATGGCGGCGGCCGCGTGGTCCTGGGTGGAGAAGATGTTGCAGGACGCCCAGCGGACCCGGGCGCCGAGCGCGACGAGGGTCTCGATGAGGACGGCCGTCTGGACGGTCATGTGCAGCGAACCGGTGATGCGGGCCCCGGCGAGGGGCTGGGCCGCGGCGTACTCCTTGCGGATCGCCATCAGGCCGGGCATCTCGTGCTCGGCGAGGGTGATCTCCTTACGACCGAAGGCCGCCAGCGACAGGTCCGCGACCTTGAAGTCCTGACCGGTGGTGGTAGTCATACGGGCTGCTCCTCCAGAGGGGCGAGCGGGCGTGGGTACGGCTGTGCACGCGGCCGGCCCCGCGCAGGCGCTGCCTCTGTGCCCACACAGATCCCCCGGCCGCAGCTCAGTCCGTCGGAGGCCCTCTCTCCCTCGGCCGGTCCGTCGTGCGAACCGCCCGACCGCCATCAGCAGCGACGTCTGGCTCTGGCACGAATCTACACCGGGGTGCCCGGCGAACCCCAGCCCCCTTGGCGCCCGTTCGGCCCCGTCGGTCCTGTGCCCCGGTCCCGCGTCTGTTGCAGGATGCGATGAGTGCCCCCTGCGGACGATCAGCGGGACGATCAGCAGTTGGTGAGGAGACCCCAGTGACACCCTCGGCCGATCCCGATCCCCCCGTTCCCGGTCCTCCCGTGGGCCCGGCGGCGAGCGGCCGGCGGCTCAGGCTGCTCGCCGTGACGGCCTGTCCGACCGGCATCGCGCACACCTATATGGCGGCGGAGAAGCTGGTGCAGGCGGCGGAGGCGCTCGGTCACGACATCAAGGTGGAGACCAGGGGGGCGATCGGGCCCGAGAACATCCTGTCGGACGACGACGTCAGGGATGCCGACGGGGTGATCATCGCCGCCGACACGGAGGTGGACCGGAACCGTTTCGCCGGTAAGCGGGTGCTGTCGGTGGGGGTGGCGGAGGGGATCCACCATCCCGAGCAGTTGATCGAGCGGGTGCGGGACGCGCCGGTGTACGAGCCGGTGGGCGGCGCGGGGGCCGGGGGGCACGTCACCGCCGCCGTCATGATCCCCGGCGGGGGCGGTCGGCGGGTCGTCTACCGGGCGCTGATGAACGGCGTCTCGTACATGATCCCGTTCGTCGTCGTCGGCGGTCTGCTGATCGCGGTGTCGCTGGCGCTGGGCGGTAGTCCGCAGCCGGACGGCGGGCTGGTGATTCCGGACGGGACGTTCTGGAAGCACGTCCACGACATCGGGAACATCGGCTTCACCCTGATGATCCCGATCCTGTCCGGCTACATCGCCTACGCCATCGCGGACCGTCCCGCTCTGGTGCCCGGCATGATCGGCGGCTGGATCGCCAATACCGGGGCGCTCTACGACTCGAGGTCGGGCGCCGGCTTCATCGGGGCGATCGTGACGGGCTTCCTCGCGGGGTACGTGGTCCTGTGGATCAAGCGGGTGCGGGTGCCGGGGTTCGTGCGGCCGGTCATGCCGATCATCGTGATCCCGGTCCTCGCGACCTCGGCCGTCGGGCTGTTCTTCATCTATGTGCTGGGCCGGCCGATCTCCTGGGTGTTCGAGCACCTCACGGACTGGCTCGCGGGGCTGACCGGTGCCGGTGTGGCGGGGCTCGGTGTGCTGCTGGGGCTGATGATCGCGTTCGACATGGGCGGGCCGGTCAACAAGACGGCGTTCCTCTTCGGCGCGGGGCTGGTCTCGAAGAACCCGGAGATCATGGGCATGTGCGCGGCCGCCATCCCGGTGCCGCCGCTGGGCCAGGGGCTGGCCACGCTGCTGCGGCGCGGGATGTTCGACGACGAGGAGCGGGAGGCCGGACTGGCCGCGCTGTTCATGGGCTTCTTCGGGCTCACGGAGGGCGCCATCCCGTTCGCGGCGGCGCGGCCGGCCCGGGTGATCCCGGCGAACATGGCGGGCGGCGCGGTGGCCGGTGCCCTGGCCGGCCTGGCGGGGGTCACCGACAGCGTCCCGTTCGGCGGTCCCATCGTGGCGGTGCTGGGCGCGGTGGGCGGGGTGCCGATGTTCCTGACCGCCATCGCCGTCGGGACGGTGGTGACCGCGCTGACGACGGTGAGCCTCATGGCGCTGGGCACCCCCGCGGCCCGCGCGCCGCTGCCCGTGCCCCGGCCCGCGGGCCGCGGGGCGGAGGTGCCGGGCGGGCCGGGCCCCGCCCCCGCGCCGGCCGGGCCTTCCTCCGGCGCCCTCTCCGGCTATCTCACCGAGCGGACCGTGCGTCAGGAGCTGGCCGCCGGGGGGAAGGAGGAGGCGATCCGGGAGATGGCCGGGCTGCTGGCCGCCTCCGGGGCGGTGCGGGACGTCGACGGGCTGGTGGACGCCGTCCTGGCCCGGGAGCGGCTCGGCACCACCGGCCTGGGCGAGGAGATCGCGATCCCCCATGCGAAGACGGACGCCGTGAGCGCCCCCGTCGTCGCCTTCGCGCGGTCGGCCGAGGGGATCGAGTGGGGGGCGCTGGACGGGACGCGGGCGCGGCTCGTGTTCCTGATCGCGGTGCCGGAGGACACGCCCGGGGAGGAGCATCTGCGCATCCTGGCGCTGCTGGCGCGCAGGCTGCTCGACTCCGGGTTCCGTGCGCGGCTGGCGGAGGCGGGGGACGTGCCCGCGGTCCTGCGGGTGCTGTCCGAGGTGGGCTAGCCGGGGTGGGCCGGCCGCGGCGGGCTAGCCGAGGTGGGCCGGCCGCGGCGGGCCGGCCGCGGCGGGCCGGCCGCGGCGGGCCGGTAAAAGGGCCGGGCCGCCGGTCAGGCCCCCGTACCGCCCGGGGTCGCCCTCGGGTCCTCGCCCGCGGCGGCCGCCTCCTCGCTGTAGATGTCCGGTTCGAGGTAGATCACCCGGGCGATGGGGACGGCGGCGCGGATGCGTTCCTCCGCCGCGTCGATCGCGCGGGCCACCTGCGCCGCGGTGTCGTCGTGGCGTACCGCGATCTTCGCGGCGACCAGCAGCTCCTCCGGGCCGAGGTGGAGGGTGCGCATGTGGATGACGCCGACGACGGTCTCGCCGTCGACGGCGGCGGCGCGGATCCTCGCCACCTGCTCGGGTCCGGCGGCCTCGCCCAGCAGGAGCGACTTGGTCTCGGCGGCCAGGACCAGCGCGATCAGCACCAGCAGCGCGCCGATGCACATCGTGCCGATGCCGTCCCAGACGGCGTCGCCCGTCAGCAGGGTGATGCCGACGCCGCCGAGGGCGAGGACGAGGCCGACGAGCGCGCCGAAGTCCTCCAGCAGGACCACCGGCAGCTCGGGCGCCTTGGCCGTGCGGACGAAGGAGGTCCAGGTCTGCTTGCCGCGCAGCTCGTTCGACTCGTTGACGGCCGTGCGGAAGGAGAAGCCCTCGGCGACGATGGCGAAGAAGAGCACGCCGACGGGCCAGTACCAGTTCTCGAGGGCGTGGGGGTGCTGGATCTTCTCGTAGCCCTCGTAGAGCGCGAAGACGCCGCCGATGGTGAACAGCACGATGGAGACGAGGAAGCCGTAGACGTAGCGCTCGCGGCCGTAGCCGAAGGGGTGTTCCTCGGTCGCCTTGCGCCGGGCCTTCCGGCCGCCGAGCAGCAGCAGCGCCTGGTTGCCGGAGTCGGCGACCGAGTGGACGCCCTCGGCGAGCATCGACGAGGAGCCGCTGAACGCGAAGGCGACGAACTTCGCCGCCGCGATGGCGAGGTTGGCGCCCAGCGCGGCGACGATGGCCTTGGTTCCGCCTGATGCACTCATGGTGCGGGGTGTCCCTTCCGCGACTCCGCGACTGCGGTCCGCCTGCTTTGCTGATCCTTTACCGCTTACGGCGGGTCATTGTGGCACCGAGGCACGGAAGAGGGTGCCCTGTCCGTCGGCCGTCACCCGCTCGCCGGCCGGTACGTAGGCGGACTCGCCGCGGGCGAGGGTCAGTTCGGTGCCGTCCGCGCCGCGCAGCCGGGCCGAGCCGGCGACGCAGAGCAGGATCTGCGGCGCTCCGGTGGCGAGCGGGTGGGGCGCGGAGCCGGCGGCGAGGGCGAGGCGGGAGAGGCGGAACTCCTCGGCGGGGGTCTCGTAGACCTCCGTGCCGTCGGGCTCGGCCTCGGGGCGCAGGACGTGGGGTTCGGTGGCCTCGAAGCGGACGACGCGGAGCAGTTCGGGGACGTCGACGTGTTTGGGGGTCAGGCCGCAGCGCAGGACGTTGTCGGAGTTGGCCATGATCTCGACGCCGAGGCCTTCGAGGTAGGCGTGGGGCACTCCGGCGCCGAGGTAGAGGGCCTCGCCGGGCTGGAGGCGGACGTGGTTGAGGAGCATGGCCGCGATGACGCCGGGGTCGCCGGGGTGGTGCCGGGCGAGGGAGGCGTAGGCGGCGTACGCGGCGCGGTGCGGGCCGGTGCCGGCGGCGAGCCGCTCGGCGGCGTGGGCGGCCTCGGTGACCGTCGCGGCGATGGCGTCGCGCTCGGCGCCGAGCACGGCGGTGAGCATCTCGCGGAGGGCGTCGGCCTCGGGGCGGGCGTGCAGCAGGTCGGCGTACGGCTTGAGGGAGTCGACGTCGAGGGCGGCGAGGAGCTCGGCGGTGGCGTCGGGGGCGCGGAAGCCGCACAGGCCGTCGAAGGGGGTGAGGGCGCAGATGAGCTCGGGCTTGTGGTGGGCGTCCTTGTAGGTGCGGTGCGGGGCGTCCAGCGGGATGCCGAGCAGCTCCTCGTCGGCGAAGCCGGCGGCGGCCCGTTCGCGGTCGGGGTGGACCTGGAGGGACAGCGGGTCGGCGGCGGCGAGGACCTTGAGCAGGAAGGGCAGGACCGGGCCGAAGCGGCCGGCGGTCGCGGCGCCGAGTTCGCCCATGGGGTCGGCGGCGATGACGTCGCCGAGCGGTACGGGGCCGGCGCCGCGGTCGACGCGGGAGGGGGCCGCGGGGTGGGCGCCCATCCAGAGTTCGGCCTGGGGCTCTCCGGTGGGCTGGGCGCCGAGCAGCTCGGGGATCGCGGTGGTGGAGCCCCAGGCGTAGGGGCGCACGGCGTTGACGAGGCGGTCCATGGGCTTTCCTGACTGTTGGTGCGAAGTCTCGGGTCGGCCGGTACTGCGGGTGGACTCGTACGTGCTGGCTCGGCCTGTTCCGCGGCCTGTTCTACGGGGTGGAGGCGAGCGCCAGGTACACGGCGGCGAAATCGGTGATGGCCAGGAGCTCAGCGGCGGTCTGGAGGGGGCTCTCGCCCTCGGACGCCTCCAGCTCGCTGACGGGGGTGTCGTGCTGGAGGGCCAGTTCGCGGGCGGCCGGGGAGGGCGAGGTGACGGCGGGCTCGCGCTCGCGCAGCAGGACGACGCGGGCGTGCAGCGCCTCGGGCTCCTCGACGCGGTCGCGGAAGAAGTCCTCGGGGTCGGCGCCGGCGGCGAGGGTCCCGGCGAGGACGGTGCCGTGGGCGGTGAGCGCCTCGGGGAGCTCGGCGGGGAGCGCGGGGCGGCCGGCGAGGGCGGCCAGGACGGTCGCGAAGCGGCGGCCGGCGGCGGCGGCGAGCTCGCCCTCGGTCCAGATGAGCGGGACGGTGTCGGCCAGCTCGGCGGCGAGGGTCTTGGCGGGGTTGCTGTACGTGGCGATGGCGGGGCCGCAGCGCTCGGCGATGTGGTCGAGGTGGTCGGCGAGGGCCTCCAGGGCCGCGGTCGGGGCGGTCAGCAGGCCGACCCGGTCGCCGAGGGCGAGCAGCGGGGTGATCAGCGACCACAGGGTGCCGGGGCCGGTGGGCAGGATGTTGTCGGAGGCGTCGCCCAGCATGCCGGTGCCGCTCTCGCCGCCCGCCACGGCGGCCTCGTACGGGGTGGCGGTCAGCGGGACGGCCAGGCCCCTGGCCTGGAGGGTGGCGTCGGCCAGCGGGGAGCCGGCGGGGGTGACGGTGACGACGGAGCAGCCGCGCCGGTAGGCCTGCTCGAGGAGGAGGGCGAGGCCGGGCTCGGTACCGTCCGGGCTGGCGACCAGCAGGAGGTCGAGCGGGCCGGTCCAGCCGGGCAGGGTCCAGCGCAGCGCGCCGGGCGCCGGGGCGACGCCGGAGGGGCGGATCAGGGTGACCGGGCAGGCGTCGCCGGCGAGGGCGGCGAGCAGGTCGGCGGTGGAACCGGCCGCGGGGCCGGGGCCGGCGACCAGGACGGTGCGCGGGCGGCCGTCGGGCCGCAGCTCCCCGACGCCCGCCTCGGCGGCGTTGCGCAGCGCCGTGCGGACCCGGGCGCCGGATTCGGCGGCGCCCCGGAGCAGGCCGTGGAGGTCGGCGCGGGAGAGGCCGTCGGGGTTATCGAGGAGTGACTCGTCGAACAACGTGGATCAGCCTCCGGTCGCCGTGCGGTACGGAATGCCCCCCGGCCGGGCGGCGGCCGGGGCGGGCGGGTCAGGCGGGGCGGCGCGCCTCGTCGACGAGCAGCACGGGGATGCCGTCGCGGACGGGGTAGGCCAGCCCGCAGCCCTCGCCCGCGCAGACCAGCTCGGGGGTCTCCTCGGAGGCGTTCTCCTCGCGGAGGGGGGCGTGGCACGCCGGGCAGGCGAGGATCTCCAGGAGGCCGGCTTCGAGCGGCATGGGGGTTCCCTTCGGGACGTACGGGCTCTTCGTGGTCAGCGTATAGCCCCGCGCGGGGCGGGGCCCGGGCGGACGTGCGAGGTCCCCCCGGGCGGGGGCGGGGTCAGGCCCGGACGATGGCCAGGACCTCGTCCCGGACCCGGGCGACGGTGGCGTCGTCGCGGGCCTCCACGTTGAGCCTCAGGAGCGGCTCGGTGTTGGAGGCGCGGAGGTTGAACCACCAGTCGGGGGTGCTGACGGTGAGGCCGTCGAGCTCGTCGAGGGTGGCGTCGGGCAGGTCCGCGTAGGCGGCCCTGACGGCGGCGGCGCGGCCGGCCTGGTCGGCGACCGTGGAGTTGATCTCGCCGGAGGCGGCGTAGCGGTCGTACTGGTGCACGAGCTCGGACAACGGGCCCGCCTGGCCGCCGAGGGCCGCGAGGACGTGGAGGGCCGCGAGCATGCCGGTGTCGGCGTTCCAGAAGTCGCGGAAGTAGTAGTGGGCGGAGTGCTCGCCGCCGAAGATCGCGCCGGTGCGGGCCATCTCCTGCTTGATGAAGGAGTGGCCGACGCGGGTGCGGACCGGGGTACCGCCGTGCTCACCGACGACCTCGGGGACCGACCAGGAGGTGATCAGGTTGTGGATGATCGTGCCGCCGGGGTGCTTGGCCAGCTCGCGGGCGGCGACCAGGGCGGTGATCGCGGACGGGGAGACGGGCTCGCCGCGCTCGTCGACGACGAAGCAGCGGTCGGCGTCGCCGTCGAAGGCGAGGCCGATGTCGGCGCCGGTCTCGCGGACCTTGGCCTGGAGGTCGACGAGGTTCTTGGGGTCGAGGGGGTTGGCCTCGTGGTTGGGGAAGGTGCCGTCCAGCTCGAAGTACATCGGCACGAGGTCGACCGGCAGGCCGTCGAGGACGGTGGGGACGGTGTGGCCGCCCATGCCGTTGCCGGCGTCCACCACGACCTTCAGGCGGCGGATGCCGCCGAGGTCGACGAGGGAGCGCAGGTGGGCGGCGTAGTCGGCGAGGACGTCCCGCTCGGTGACCGTTCCCGGTGTCGCGGCCGGAGCGGGGGCGCCGCTCGCGGACCACTCCTCGACGAGGGCGCGGATCTCGGTCAGGCCGGTGTCCTGGCCGACCGGTGCCGCGCCGGAGCGGCACATCTTGATGCCGTTGTACTGGGCCGGGTTGTGCGAGGCGGTGAACATGGCGCCGGGCAGGCCGAGTTGGCCGCTGGCGAAGTAGAGCTGGTCGGTGGAGCAGAGGCCGATCAGGGTGACGTCGACACCACGGGCGGCCGCGCCGCGCGCGAAGGCGGCCGACAGGCCGGGCGAGGAGGGGCGCATGTCATGGCCGACCACGATCGCGCGGGCGTCCGTGACCTGTGCGAAGGCGGCGCCGAAGAGCTCGGCCAGGGACTCGTCCCACTGGTCGGGCACCACGCCGCGCACGTCGTACGCCTTCACGATCTGCGACAGATCAGCCACAGCCAACCCCTCCTGGAGTCCGGTACGGGACAACAAACCTACCTGCCGTAACGGGCGCCGAGGACCGTGCCGAGGCCCGCACGGCCGTACGGGACGTCAGGAGTCGGGGGACCGCAGGACCCTGAGGTGGCCTCGGCGGGCGACCTCCATCGGATCGATCTGGCGTCCGCTGGGCGCGACGGCCCCGGGTGCGGGGGGCGGCGGTACCTGGCGCTCCTGCGGACGGGCGGCCTCGCGTACGGCATTGGCCAGTGCTTCGAGGTCGTCGCCGCTGGGGCGGGAGGGCCCGCTGTCCACGACGAGCCGGACCACGTCCCAGCCCCGGGGCGCGGTCAGGCGCTCGGAGTGCTCGGCGCACAGGTCGTAGCAGTGGGGCTCGGCGTAGGTGGCGAGCGGGCCGAGGACGGCGGTCGAATCGGCGTAGACGTACGTCAGCGTCGCGACGGCCGGGCGGCCGCACGCGGTGCGCGAACAGCGACGTACAGGGCTCACGAGGTGGGACGGTACCGCACTCTTGAGCGGGCCGCGACGACTCACCCCCGGCTCACCCCTCCGTGTCGTCCCGGTTCGTCCTGTGGACGCCGCCGCCGAAGTGCCCTGGTCGCCCTGCTCCGAGGCGGGCGGGGGCGGTTGTGACGGCGGAGGAAACTGTCACCACCAGGTACACATAGTGTCATTCGGCAGGCGAACGCCTCCTCAGGAGGTGACCTTAATTGATCGCATAGATGGCCGGAACGCTCATCGGGCGACATGCCGTGAGATGGGCGACTCCCGCGTGCGGACGGCCGCACGGCGGATACCCTCGGGAGTGATGGACAGCCCTGTACCTCCCCGACCGGACGGACCGCGACCGCGCCGCCGTGACCGCCACGGACGCGGCATGCGCGGACCGGTCGCACCCCCTCAGGTGCCCCTGTCGGTCAGCCGGGCCGAGGCGTTCGTCGACCTCGTCCAGGACTCCGCCGAGCGGCTCGAACGACGCTGGCCGCAGCTGGCGTCGGTGGAGTTCCTGGTGCTGGAGGTGCCCGTCAGCGGCGTCCCGGACGGGGCCACCGGGGCGGCCCTCCTCGACGGCGACTCCGTCCCCCTCGGCCGGTACGTCGCCGCGCGCGGTGACGAGCCCGACCGGATCGTCGTCTACCGCCGTCCGGTGGAGATCCGTACCAAAACGCGTGACGAACGCGCGCTGCTGGTTCACGAGGTCGTGGTGGAACAGGTCGCCGAACTCCTGGGACTCGCGCCCGAGTCGGTGGACCCGCGCTACGGGCAGGACTGACCCCGGCCGGTCCGCCTCACCCGGTCCGTCTCGCCCGGTCCGCCTCATTCCCCGAGCACCGACAGGTCCTCCTCCACCTCCGGCACCGCCACCGTGGAACGGTCGTCGGGCACGGGCTGGATCGTGAACATCGGCACACCGTCCCGCGGCAGCGCCAGCGTCCGCGCCGCGTACACCGGACCGCCCGAGACCCGCTCCACGGTCAGCGCGTACACGCCGCCCCCGCCACCGCGCGGCCGCGGCGGCCCCACCGCCAGCGTCCCGCCCGCCGGCACCGTGTACGTCCGCGACACCGGGGCCCCTCCCCCGCTCCCCGCCGACGCCGTGACCCTCACCCGCGCGGCCGCGCCGGGGGCGACGAGCGACAGGGTGCCGCCCTCGGGACGGTTGTCGGCGACAGTGCCGCGCGGCGCGAGGGCGGGAGTGGCGGGTACGAAGGCCGTCTCCCGCGCGTCGCCCTTGCCGCGGACCACCCGCAACGCGGCCACCACAGGGCCGCCGCCACGCTCCGCGGTCAGCAGCAGGGAGCCCGCCTCGCCCCGGGTGACGTCCCCCAGGTCCACCGCCTCCGTCGTGCCGCTGCGCACATGCAGCGCCTCGTGCCCCGCCGGGCTGATCGAGCCGCCGGGACCGGCCAGCCGCACCGCGACGTCGGCGTCCCGCGCGCCCGGCGCGAACGCGTAGAGCCGCACGGACGTGGCGTCCGCGGGGATGCCCGGCAGCACCACCGTCCGCGCCGGGTCGGCGGACGGCGGCAGCCAGTCGCCGCCCAGCCGCTCGTCCGACGACTGCACGGCCGCGCCCACCCGGCCGGAACGGGCGGCCACGTGGAGCGTGAGGTCCTCGCGGGGGGTGTCCGTCAGTGACGACAGCAGCACCGGCACGGTCGACCGGGGCGGGACGCTGACGCCATCCTCCGCCGGGGTGCCGATCCGGCCGTCCCCGTCGTAGAGCTCCAGGTCGACGACGGCCGCCGCGCCGTCCGGATTGGTGAGGTGGACGTAGTCCTGGCGGCCCTTGGCGGTGCTCGCGCCGGGGAACCAGAACGAGGTGTCGGGCGCCGCGCAGGCCAGACCATGGAGACCGCGTCCGCCGCCCGAGGCGACCACCGTGGTCTGCTGGGCCGCCCAGCCGGGGGCCAGCTCGCCGTCGGCGGTGCCGAGGAGGGCCGGGGCGTCGGAACGGTCCGTGGTGACGACGGCGGGCCGGCCGGGCTCCCGCAGGGACAGTACGGGCCGGTCCGCGCCCGCGCCGCTCGCGGCCCGCCGCGCCCGGGCGGCCCCGCCCGCGTCCTTCCCGGCGCCGTCGCGCCCCGGACCCGCCGCCGGCAGCAGCACCGCGGTCGCGCCGCCGGGGCCCGCGGTGGGGCCGGTCCGGGGCGTGAAGGCGGCGTACGTCGTCCCGCCCCCGTCGGAGGCCACCGGTGCCGGGCACACCAGCGTGGACCGCTGGACGGGCAGCCGGAGGGCGCTCGTCCGGCCCGTGCCGGACCCGCCGGACGGGGGGTCGAGCGCGGCGACGCCCGCCACGACGGCCAGCGCCGCCGTGGCGGCGAACAGGGACAGGGTGGTGCGCTTCACTGCCGCTCGCTCCCGTCGTGGCCGTAGGGGTCGTACGGATCGGGGGCGCCGCCCGCGCGGGGTTCCGCCGGGTGCGCCGCGTGCCGCCCGCGCCGGGCGGCCGGGCCCGTGGCGGCCCGGTCCCGCGGCACGACCGCGTACGGGTCGGCGGTGGGCGGAGGTGGTGTGCCGCCCCCGGCGGCGGCCCGCAGCCGGCGCGCCCGGCGCCCCTCGCCCGCCACGGCCTGCGCCGGTACGGTCCCGGCCGCCCGCTCGGGCAGGTCGTCGTCCACCGCGCGCCGGCGGCCCGGCAGCGCGAGCACGACCAGGACCGCCGCGAGCAGTCCCTGCGCCCATAGCCAGGCGGTGCGGGCGGCCGACGGCTCGTAGGACAGGGCGAGCCGGCCGCCACCGGTCGGCAGCGCGAAGCCCTGCGCCCAGCCGTCGAGCGTGCGCCGCTCCAGCGGCCTGCCGTCGAGCGTGGCGCGCCAGCCGGGGGCCGCCCGGTCCGCGACCCGCAGCGTCCGTCCGGCGGGGCCGGGCGGGAGCGCGGCCCGGGCCCCGACCGGGCCGGCGGCGACGGGCGCGGGACGGTCGGCGCCGCCGACCACGGTGACGCGGGCGACCTGCCGGTCGACCCGCCACAGCGCCCGGTGATCCTGCCGGCTGAGCCGGGTCAGGCCGGGGGTGGCGTCCAGGACGCGGGCGGTCGGGCGGCGGCCGCCGGCGGGGGCGGCGAGCGCGGCCGCGTCGTCGTGGAGGAGGACGTAGCCGACGGCGTAGTCGCCGAGGCGGTCCGCCTGGTCGGCGCCGGAGCCCGCCACGAGGTGGGCGACGACGGAGTCGAGGCGGGCGTCCCGCCCGGCGGCGGCCGCCGGTTCGGCGTCGCCCAGCCGGGCGCCCGAGCCGCGGACGAGCGCGTACGCGACGCGGTCGCCGCGCCCGCCGAGGACGAGGGTGCGGGCCCGGTCCCGGGTGCCCGCCTCCTCGGCCACGAAGGCCGGCACCTGCACCGGGTCGCGGCGCTGCAACGGCCCGCCGGCGCCGCCGGCCGTCCACAGCAGGGCCGCGGCGACGGGCGCCGCCCCCGCCCCCAGCGCGATCAGGCCCGCCAGCGGCTGGCGCCAGCCGAAGCCGTGGGCGGCGAGGCGCTCGCGCGCCCCCTCGGCGCCGACGACGGCCGCCGTGACGAGGGCCGCGCAGGCCACCAGGGTGGTGGGGCCCGGCCAATCCCGGCCGGCGGTCAGGGCGGCGCAGAGCAGTCCGGCCACGGCGACGGCCCAGGCGGTGCCGAGGGCGCGCCGCCGGTCCGGGCGCAGCAGCGCGGCGAGCGCGGCCAGGACGAGGCCGGCCGGCAGCGGCCAGCCGGGGGTGCCCGGGCCGCCGGGGTCGCCGGTCAGCAGCCCCAGCGGGGAGGCTCCGGCGCCGTGGCCGGCCGGCCCCGCCACCCCCGCCTCCGCGAGGAGGCGCCCGGGGTGGGCGAGGAGCCCGAGGGACCAGGGGGCGAGCACGACGAGGGGGGCCGCGGTCACGGCGAGCACGCGCGGGGCGAGCGCGGCCGCGCGGGCCGGGCCCCCGTCCGCCAGGGCGTGCGCCAGTGCGCCGAGCCCGAGGACGAGGGCGAGCGGCCACACCACGGGCGTGAAGGCGGTGGTGACGGTGAGCAGCAGGGCGTACGTCCAGCAGGCGCGCCAGGCGGTGGCGCCCCGGTCGCCGGGCGCCGGCGGCCGGCCCCAGGCGGCGACGGCGGCCCGGGCGGCCGGCGGGAGGAGGACGGCCAGTACGGCGGTGCCGAGCCTGCCGGTGGCCAGGGCGCCGGTGACGGCGGGCAGCAGGGCGTAGGTGGCGCTCCCCCAGGCGCGCAGCGGCCGGGAGTCGGTGAGCGGGCGGGAGGCGAGGTAGGCGCTGAGGCCGGCGAGGGGGACGCAGCAGATCAGCGGGAGGGTGACCGCGGCGTCGGGGGAGCCGAGGAGGAGCGTGGCCAGGGCGGCGAGGAGCGCGAGGTAGGGCGGGGCGCCGGCGGTGGTGCCCGTACCGACGGGGTGCCAGTCGGCGGTGTAGGCGTGCCACAGGTCCCCGGCGTGGGCGGGGGCGGGCAGCAGGGCGCCGCCCGCGAGCGAGCCGCCGCCGATCAGGTCGCGGCAGGCGAGGGCGGAGACGAGCGGCAGGAGGGCGAGGAGGACGGGGGCCGGCCGGCGCGTGACGCGGCGGAGCCGGGCGAACCGCTCGGCTCCGGGGTGGTCCGCCGTGCCGCCGGCGGGCCCCGCCTCGGCGGCGCCGTGGCGTCCGGCGCCGGCGTAGCGGTCGTCGGCGCGGCCGCCGATGTCGCCGAGGAGCTGTTCGACGGCGGCGCGGAGGGTGGCGCCGGGCGGCGGGAAGAGCGGCCGGAGGGCGCGGGGGTCGGCCTCGGGGTGCGCGCGGCGTTTACGGGCCGCGCGGACGCGCCCGGGGCGCAGGAGGACGCCGACGAGCCCGGCGGTCTCGTCGAGCGCCGGTCCGGGCGCCTTGCCGAGGAGGTAGCCGAGGGCGCGCAGCAGGGTGCCGAGGACGAGCCGGAGCAGGACGTAGGGCAGGAGCGGGCCGCGGGTGTTGGCGAGCAGGGTGTGGACGGAGCCCGCCTTGTCGACGCGGTGCGGGTTGACCCGGCGGCGGCCAGCGCAGTCGACGGGGCGGCGTTCGCGGGTGGCGGCCTCTGCGTGGCGCAGCACGGCGTCGGGGGCGACGAGGACCCGGTGGCCGGCGGCGTGGGCGCGCCAGCACAGGTCGACGTCGTCGCGCATGAGCGGCAGGCGGGGGTCGAAGCCGCCGAGCCGCCGGTAGACGTCGCGGCGGACGAGCATGCCGGCGGTGGAGACCGACAGCACCGGCCGGACCCGGTCGTGCTGGCCCTGGTCCTGTTCGCGGCGTTCCAGGCCGGTCCAGCGGCGGCCGCCGCGGGCGATGGAGACGCCGGCTTCGAGCAGGTGCCTGCGGTCGTACCAGCCGCGGATCTTGGGGCCGATGACGGCCGCGTCCGGTTCGGCCTCGGCGACGCGCAGCAGTTCGTGGAGGGCGGCGGGCTCGGGGGCGCAGTCGTCGTGGAGCAGCCACAGCCAGTGGACGGGTTCGAGGTCGGCGCGGTCGGTGCCGGGGGCGTCCTCGGTCCAGCCGCGGCTGACGGGGTCCCAGCCGCTGGAACGCCTGAGGTAGGGCAGGTCGTCGGCGGTGTGCTCGGGGGCGGTGCGGACGGCCTCCTCGACGGCCGTGCCGAAGCCGGAGCGGCGGGCGAGGTGGAGGACGTGGTCGGCGCCGAGGGCGTCGGCGAGGAGGCGGCGCGAGTCGTCGGTGCTGCCGGTGTCGGCGGCCACGGCGTGCTGCACCGGCCGCTCCTGGCCGAGCAGTCCGGCGAGGGCGTCGGGGAGCCAGCGGGCGCCGTCGTGGGCGACGAGTACGGCGGTGACGACGTGCCGGGGGAACGCGGGCGGGACGGTGGGGTCGAACAACGCGGGGAGGGTGGGGTCGAACATGGCAGGCGCGGGCCCCGGTTCGGTCGAGTCTGTGCGTGACGTCGGGCCCGGGGAGGCTACCGGCCGCGGGACGGGCGTCGCCGGGCGTTGGCGGGGGCCTCACCCTCGTGGTGGTAAAAACGACGATCCGCCTCTCGCCCGTGGAAGGCGGGAGACGGATCGTGGGCTATGGCGCGGGTGCGTGGACCGGAGGGTTGACGCCGGTTCCTCAAACCGCCGCCTTCTTCAGGCGACGGCGCTCACGCTCCGACAAACCGCCCCAGATGCCGAAGCGTTCGTCGTTCGCGAGAGCGTATTCAAGGCACTCGGAGCGGACTTCGCACGCCAGGCAGACCTTCTTGGCCTCGCGCGTGGATCCGCCCTTTTCGGGGAAGAAGGACTCGGGGTCGGTCTGAGCGCACAACGCGCGCTCCTGCCAGCCGAGCTCCTCGTCCGCCTCCTCGACCAGCAGTTGCTGGAACAGCTCGGTCATGTGCGCCCCTCGTCTGATCGCGTCCCCGTGTGCTGCCGCGCGTCGGGTGCGGCAGAACGACACGAGTGAAATTACAAGTGCGGCGATCCGGGCCAGTCAAGCCGGGATCTGCTATTGAGCCCCTTATTCACTCTGCGGAACCAAGGCCGAGCGGAAAGTTGCCAAACCGCCACAAGAGTGGACACATCCCTCAGTCGTCACAAGCGACCCGTCCTTCCCACTTGTATGAGGAAGACGCGGTCCGCGACGGAACCGTTGCCGTTCCGGAGGGGCACGAAACGATGTTTACGACCGCACCCGCCGCCCCACTGTCCGCACACACCGCAAGACAAACCTTTGACCCCACTCTCTAACCGCAGGAGTGAAAGAAGACACCAAAACGGACATGCGGTTGACAGGCGCACGGTCCGTTCGGTCTCCTTGGTGCCATGCCAGCGACTTCCGTCCCCCTGGCCACCGCCCTGGGGAACCTCAGCCTGACCCGTGCCTACGGGTCCCGCTGTGCTGTGCACGCGCGCTGTCGCTGTTCCAGCTGTTGATGCCTGATCGCTTCCGCTCCAGCTGATTCCTCCGGCCTTTCCGACGCCGTTCCCCCTTCGGGATCCCGGCTTTCGGCGTACGGCCGCACCCCGCCGCACAGCACATCCGTCTTAGGAACCCCATCCATGAACAGCGACGTCCAGATCGCCGGCGACCCGCTCGCCATCCCGCACCTGATGCCGCCGCCCCCCGCCCACCCCTCCACCGTCGCCGGATTCGCGGGCCTCGCCCGCACCATCGCCGCCGACACCGCCTCCTGGGCCCCGCTCGTCCGCTACGACGCCGTCACCCGCTGGTACCACCGGCTGCGCACCGGCCCCGGCTACGAGGTCTGGCTGCTCAGCTGGGTGCCCGGCCAGGGCAGCGGGCTGCACGACCACGGCCGCTCCTCCGGCGTGATGACCGTGCTGCGCGGTGAGCTGTCGGAGCACACCGGGGGCTCGCGCCGCGTGCTGGGCGCCGGGACGCAGCGGGTCTTCGCGCCCGGGTACGCCCACGAGGTGGTCAACGACGCGCTCGAGCCGGCCGTGAGCCTCCACGTCTACTTCCCCGGCCTCACCGAGATGCCGATGCACCGGGCCCCCGAGGTCCACTGCGGCCTGGCCCCGCGCCCGGACGCCCAGGCGGAGGCGGCCCGCGCGCGCTAGGCCCTCTCCAGGGGGCCGCCCTTCTTCAGCAGCGTGTTCCTCTGCTGACAGACTGCGGTCATGCGCATTGTGGTTCTGGCCGGCGGGATCGGGGGCGCCCGCTTCCTCCGCGGCCTCAAGTCAGCAGTCCCCGACGCGGAGATCACCGTCATCGGGAACACCGGCGACGACATTCATCTCTTCGGGCTCAAGGTCTGCCCCGACCTCGACACCGTCATGTACACGCTTGGCGGCGGCATCCACGAGGAGCAGGGCTGGGGGCGGACCGGCGAGACCTTCGCGGTGAAGGAGGAGCTGGCCGCCTACGGCGTCGGGCCCGAGTGGTTCGGGCTCGGTGACCGCGATTTCGCGACGCACATCGTGCGGACGCAGATGCTGGGCGCGGGCTATCCGCTGAGCGCCGTCACCGAGGCGCTCTGCGCGCGGTGGAAGCCGGGCGTACGCCTCCTGCCGATGAGCGACGACCGCGTCGAGACCCACGTCATGATCGACGACCCCGACGGCCCGGCGGGCGCCGAGGCCGGCCGCAAGGCCGTGCACTTCCAGGAGTACTGGGTGCGGCTGCGGGCCTCGGTCCCCGCCCACGCCGTCGTGCCCGTCGGCGCCGAGCGGGCCAAGCCGGCGCCCGGCGTGCTGGAGGCGATCGCCGCCGCCGACGTCATCCTCTTCCCGCCGTCCAACCCCGTCGTCAGCGTCGGCACGATCCTGTCCGTCCCCGGCATCCGGGAGGCCGTCGCCGACGCGGCGGCGCCCGTCGTCGGCCTCTCCCCCATCGTCGGCGACGCGCCCGTGCGGGGCATGGCCGACAAGGTCCTCGAAGCCGTCGGCGTCGAGTCCACCGCCACGGCCGTCGCCCGGCACTACGGCTCCGGGCTGCTCGACGGCTGGCTCGTCGACACCGTGGACGCCGGCGCCGTCGCCGACGTCGAGGCGGCCGGCATCCGCTGCCGGGCCGTGCCGCTGATGATGACCGACGTGGACGCCACGGCCGCCATGGCCCGCGCGGCGCTCGACCTGGCCGAGGAGGCCCGCCGGTGAACGACACCTCCGCGCCCGGCGCCCCCGCCTACCGCGTCTGGGCCCTCCCCGGCATCCCCGAGGTGCGCCCGGGCGACGACCTGGCGAAGGTCATCGCCGGCGCCGCCCTCGGCGAGGGCCTGCCGGGGCTGGCCGACGGCGACGTCCTCGTCGTCACCTCGAAGATCGTCAGCAAGGCGGAGGGCCGGCTCCGGCACGCCGCCGACCGCGAGGCCGCGATCGACGAGGAAACGGTACGGCTCGTGGCCCGGCGCGGCACGCTGCGCGTCGTCGAGAACCGGCTGGGCCTCGTGATGGCCGCGGCCGGCGTCGACGCCTCCAACACGGAGGCCGGGACCGTCCTGCTGCTGCCCGAGGACCCCGACGCGTCGGCCCGGCGCATCCGGGAGGGCCTGCGGGACGCGCTCGGCGTCGACGTCGGCGTCGTCGTCACCGACACCGCGGGGCGGCCCTGGCGCAAGGGCGTGACCGACTTCGCCATCGGCGCCGCCGGCGTCCGCGTCGCCGACGACCTGCGCGGCGGCGTCGACGCCTACGGCAACCCGCTCGTCGCGACCGTCGTGGCCACCGTGGACGAGCTCGCCGCCGCCGGCGACCTGGTCAAGGGCAAGGCCGGCGGCCTGCCGGTGGCCGTGGTGCGCGGCCTGCCGCACGTGGTCACCGAGGCCGGTGGTGCCGACGAGTACGAGGGCGCGCGGTGGCTCGTACGGTCCGCGGTCGACGACATGTTCCGGCTCGGGACCTCGGAGGCCGTCAAGGAGGCGGTGTCGCTGCGGCGGACCGTCCGGGAGTTCACCGACGACCCCGTGGACCCGGGAGCGGTACGGCGCGCCGTCGCCGCCGCCGTCACCGCGCCGGCCCCGCACCACACCACGCCCTGGCGGTTCGTGCTGCTGGAGAGCGAGGAGTCGCGCACCCGGCTGCTCGACGCCATGCGCGACGCCTGGATCGCCGACCTGCGGTCCGACGGCCTCTCCGAGGAGCGGATCGCCCGGCGCGTACGCCGCGGCGACGTCCTGCGGAAGGCGCCGTACCTGGTGGTCCCCTGCCTGGTCATGGACGGCTCCCACACCTACCCGGACGCCCGGCGCTCGACCGCCGAGCGGGAGATGTTCGTGGTGGCGATGGGCGCCGCCGTCCAGAACTTCCTGGTGACGCTGGCGAGCGAGCGGCTGGGGTCGGCGTGGGTGTCCTCGACGATGTTCTGCCGCGAGGTGGTGCGGGGGGTTCTGGACCTGCCGGAGGGGTGGGATCCGATGGGGGCGGTGGCGGTGGGCCGTCCGGCGGCCGAGCCCTCTGCGCGGCCGGGGCGCGACGCGGAAGCGTTCGTGACGGTCCGGTAGCCGGAACGACGGGCCGCGCCCGAACGGCTTCGTGCCTGGGTGCGGCCCGGTGGTCGGTTTGTGCCCACCCGTCCCGCCGTGCGGGACGATTGCCCACAAACAGGCCACCTACATGCGCGAGAAATCCGGCACCGTGAACCGCGGCCCCCGCCGCGGCGGGGTGACCCCGCTCAGCAGGATCAGGCGGCAGGCCCGGTGCCGCTGGCCCTCGTACGGGGCCAGCAGGTCGAGCATCGCCTCGTCGTCCGCTCCGCGGAACCCGGTCAGCGCGTAGCCCACGATCCGCGGCAGGTGGAGGTCGCCGAGCGTGACCGCGTCGGGGGCTCCGTTGCTGCGTTGGAGGGTCTCCGCCGCCGTCCAGGGGCCGATGCCGGGGAGGGCCTGGAGGCGGGTCGCCGCCCGGGAGGCTTCCATGGCCGCCGCCTCCTCCAGGCGGGCGGCGGCACGTGCCGCGCGGACGATCGTCGCCGAGCGTTTGGCGTCCACGCCGGCCCGGTGCCATTCCCAGGAGGGGATGAGGGCCCAGGCGCGGGGTTCCGGCATCACGCGCAGGCCGGCGGGGGCGGGGCCCGGCGCCGGTTCCCCGTGGCGGGTCAGCAGCAGGCGCCAGGCGCGGTAGGCCTCGTCGGCGGTGACCTTCTGTTCGAGGACCGACGGGATCAGGGATTCCAGGACCAGGCCGGTGCGGGCCAGCCTGAGGCCGGGGTGGCGGCGGTGCGCCGCGTGGACCAGGCGGTGGCGCGGGGTGAACGCCGCGGGGTCGTCCGTGGCGCCGAGGAGGGTGGGGAGCCGGTCGAGGAGCCAGTCGGCGCCGGGGCCCCAGGCCTCCGCCGCCACCTCGCCCGCGGACACGGTCAGCCGGAGCGTGCCGGGCCCTTCCGGGGTGCGGCTCGCCCGCCAGATCGCGCCGTCCGGGGCCACCCGGTAGGCGGGGTCGCCGGGGCCGCGCGCCAGGACGCACAGGGTGCGTTCCAGGTCGTACGGGCCGCCACCGGGCGGGGCCCACGTGCGGGTGGCCATTCGGCCAGCGTACGTCGTCCTGCGGGTCGGGGTCCTACTGGTCGGACGAGAAGCGGATCGCGCTGCGCGGGATGTCCGCGCCGCACCAGATGCGGGCGCCGTCGAGCAGCTCGTTGTCGGGGCCGATCCGGGCGTGGTCGCCGACGACCGCTCCGTTGAGGACCGTACGGGCGCCGATGCGGGCGCCGACGCCGATGAGGGAGTCGCGGACGACGGCGCCCTCCTCGATGACGGCGCCGTCCAGGATCGTGCTGCCGTCGACGCGGGCGCCGGACTCGACGCGGGCGCCGGCGCCGACGACCGTGCCGCCGGTGAGCTTGGCGTCGGGGGCCACGACGGCGCCGTCGAGGATCAGGCGGTCGCCGCGCCGGCCGGGGACGGCGGGGGACGGGGCGCGGCCCATGACGAGGTCGGCCGAGCCGCGGACGAAGGCCTGGGGGGTGCCCAGGTCGAGCCAGTAGGTCGAGTCGACCATGCCCTGGAGGTGGGCTCCGGAGGCGAGGAGTCCGGGGAACGTCTCCCGTTCCACGGAGACCGGTCGGCCGGCGGGGATCTCGTCGATCACCGAGCGGTTGAAGACGTAGGCGCCGGCGTTGATCTGGTCGGTGACGATCTCCTCGGGCGTCTGGGGCTTCTCCAGGAAGGCCTGCACCCGGCCGGTGGCGTCGGTGGGGACCAGGCCGAAGGCCCGGGGGTCCGCCACCCGGGTGAGGTGGAGGGAGACGTCCGCGCCCGTGGTGCGGTGGGTGTCGACCAGGGCCTCGATGTCGAGGCCGGTGAGGATGTCGCCGTTGAAGATCAGGACCGGGTCGTCGGGGCCGGAGCGCAGCCGGGAGGCCACGTTGCGGATGGCGCCGCCGGTGCCCAGGGGTTCCACCTCGGTGACGTACTCGAGGTGGAGGCCCAGGGACGAGCCGTCGCCGAAGTAGGGCTCGAAGACCTCGGCCAGGTAGGACGTGGCGAGGACGATGTGCTCGACGCCCGCCGCGCGGGCCCGGGCCAGCTGGTGGGTCAGGAAGGGCACGCCCGCCGCGGGGACCATCGGCTTGGGGGTGTGCACCGTCAGCGGGCGCAGACGGGTGCCCTTGCCACCGACCAGGAGGATCGCTTCTGTCACCTTGTCGTCTCTGCTTCCTGCTGGGGCCGGGCCGTGATCGGCGGCCAGTGTATGCAGAACGTACGGCTCCGGCCGCGCCCGGTCAGCGGCCCTGGAGGCGGGCGGCCTCCGCGCGGGCGGTGCCGAGCCGCTTGTAGAGGCGCTCTCCGGGGCATTCGGTGGAGTAGCCGTCGCGGTGTCCGGAGATCACCTTGAGCCTCACGGAGGTGCCCTTCTTGTAGAGGTTTCCGCCTCCGGAGACCAGCGTGGTGCTGCCCGCCGGATTGACGTCGTAGAGCCCCAGCTTCCACGCGGTGAGCATCGCCACGGCGTCGACGGAGGCCGCGGACGGATTGGCCTTCCCGAACGATCCGAGCACGGCGATCCCCATGCTGTTGGTGTTGAAACCGAGAGTATGGGCGCCTCTGACGGGTTTCGCCACACCGCCTGCCCGGCCTTCGTACACCGTGCCGCACTTGTCGATGAGGAAGTTGTAGCCGATGTCCCGCCATCCGCTGCTCACCACGTGGTAGCGGTAGATCCCCCGGATGACGGAGGCGGACTGCGAGCAGCTGGGGGTGTTTCCGGAGGCGGTGTGATGCACGAACGCGGCCCGCACGGTCTTGTTGTACAGGAAGCCGCGTTCGCGGATCGATTCGTCGGCGCCCCAGCCGGCCCGGGTGACGATGCGCGGACGCGGGCCGACGTAGTACCCGGGTACGGCGTCGGCCTCGTCCTCGCCCCCCTCGGGGGCGTCCGGGGGGTCGGGGGGCGCCGGGGGCGCGCCGGGCTGCTGTTCGCCGTCGTCGCCGTGGTCCTCGGGGTCGGTGCGCTTGGGGTCGGCGGCGGCCTCGGCCGCCGGGTCCACCTGGGTGGCCGTGATGTCGCGGGCGGATTCGGGCCGGGGCAGGGCGGGGATCTCGGTGGCGCCCAGCGGGGCCAGCGGCATGTTGGCCGCGGAGGCGGTGTTGTCCTCCTCGGCGGGCGCGGGGGCCGCGGCGCGGCGGGCGGGGCGGGCCGCCGGGTCCTTGCCGGGGTCGACGAGTTCGACGCGGAGGCCGGCGGGGAGCGGCGGGGCGGCGGTGGCGCGGCCGGCGGGGGCCTCCGGGCGGACCCTGACCTCCACGGCGTCGGAGGCGCCGACCCACAGGGGCGCGGTGGAGCCGCGCAGGGTGCCGCCGCGGGCCTCGGGCGAGCCGAGGTCGGGGCGGTCGTCGTCCTGGGTCTCGACGTCCTGCCAGCCGGTCCACTCCTTGCCGCCCACCGGGCGGGTGCGCACCTGGGCCTTCGCCTTGAGCTCCCGGGCGGCGTCGTCCCAGACGATGCCGACGAGGGAGAAGGGGTCCACCTCGCGGGGCGGCAGCCCCCGCTCGGCCCGGGTGCCGTCGGCGGTGCGGCGGGCGGGGGCCAGCGGCACGAGGGGCAGCGAGTGGGTGGAGCCCGGGACGGTGGTGGGGGCGGGGCCGGGCGTGGTGCCGGGTGCGCTGGCTCCGGAGGGGGTGGCGAGGAAGGGCAGGGTCAGGGCGGCGCAGGCGGCGACGGCCGAGGAGACAAGGATTCCGCGCATACCTGAAATCCTGGGCATATCCGTCTGAATCTGTCCATTCGTGAGCTGACGGCGAGTCGGCCCGGAGGGCTCCCCGGAGGCCCTCGGCCGACTGCCCGTCAGGGTGCGGGGCGCGTACGCTGACGGCGATGAACGCCACCGATCGCACCCCCGCCGACCTGCTGCGTTCCGCGCTCGCCGCGGACCCGGCCCGCCCGCTCGTGACCTTCTACGACGACGCCACCGGCGAGCGCGTGGAACTGTCCGTGGCCACCTTCGCCAATTGGGTGGCGAAGACCGCCAACCTGCTCCAGGGCGACCTCGCCGCCGCCCCCGGCGACCGGCTCGCCCTGCTGCTCCCCGCGCACTGGCAGACCGCCGTCTGGCTGCTCGCCTGCTCGTCCGTCGGCGTCGTCGCCGAGATCGGCGGCGACCCGGCCGGTGCCGACCTGGTGGTCAGCGGGCCGGACACGCTGGAGGAGGCGCGAGCCTGCTCCGGGGAGCGGGTGGCGCTGGCGCTGCGCCCCCTGGGGGGCCGTTTCCCCCAGCCGCCCGCGGGCTTCGCCGACTACGCGGTCGAGGTGCCGGGCCAGGGCGACCGCTTCGCCCCCTTCGTACCCGTGGACCCCGACGCCCCGGCGCTGGTCGTGGACGGCACGGAGCTGACGGGCGCGCAGGTCGTCGAGCGGGCCCGCGCCGAGGCCGGGCGGCTGGGCCTGGACGCGGGCGGGCGGCTGCTGTCGGGCCTGCCGTACGACGGCTGGGAGGGTCTCGCGGCGGGGCTGTTCGCGCCGCTGGCCGCGGGCGGCTCCGTGGTGCTCTGCCGCAACCTCGGCGAACTGGCCGAGGACGGCCTGGCCAAGCGGCTGGAGAGCGAGCGCGTCACCGTGACGGCCCTCTGACGCTGCCGTCGCGGCCGTCCCGGGCGATGATCGGCGGGTAGCCCGTACTCCGTCGAGGAGGGACGCAGCGCCGCCGTGAACCGCATCCCTGGCCCGCCCGCGTGGCCGGACGACTTCTTCGCCGAGGAGCCGCCCGGGCAGGAGCCCGCGCCCCCGCGGCGCGGGCGGCGCTGGCTGCGCCGGCTGGCCCTGGGCATGTCGTTCCTGGTGCTGGTGGTGGCCGGGGTGGGCTGGGTGCTCTACGAGCGCCTCAACGACAACATCACCACCGACACCGAGACCGCGGAGGAGCTGCGCCGCTGGGAGAAGGAGCGGCCCAGCGCGCTGGTCGCCGGCGCCCAGAACATCCTCATCATCGGCTCGGACACCCGCAGCGGGCCGGGCAACCGCTACGGCAGGGACAGCGGGACCCAGCGCTCGGACACCACGATCCTGCTGCACGTGGCCGCCGACCGGAGCCGCGCGACGGCCGTCAGCCTGCCCCGCGACCTGATGGCGACGATCCCCACCTGCCGGCGGCCGGACGGCACGTACACCCACGAGCGCTTCGCGCAGTTCAACTGGGCCTACTCGCTCGCGGGCACCGCCTGCACCATCCGTACCGTCGAGAACATCACCCACATCCGTATCGACCATCACATCGTGCTGGACTTCAACGGGTTCAAGGGCCTGGTGGACGCGATCGACGGGGTGGAGGTCTGCCTGAAGCGGCCGGTGGACGACCGCGAGGCGCGGCTGAGGCTGCCCGCGGGCCGTCAGGTCCTGCACGGGGAACAGGCGCTGGGCTACGTCCGGGCCCGCTACAGCCTCGGGGACGGCAGCGACACCGAGCGGATGGGGCGTCAGCAGGAGTTCATGGGCTCCCTGGTGCGGGAGATGCAGAGCGACGGCGTGCTGCTCAACCCGGCCCGGCTCTACCCCGTGCTGGACGCCGCCACCAAGTCCGTCACCACGGACTCCGGGCTCGACTCGATCAAGAAACTCTACGACCTGGTGCGCACGGTACGGAACATCCCCACCGAACGGGTGCAGTTCCTCACGGCGCCGCGCCGCCCCTACCCGTACAACAGCGCCCGCGACGAGCTCGTCCAGCCGGACGCGGACCAGCTCTTCCAGCAGCTGCGGATGGACCGTCCGGTGGCGGTGAGCGCGCACGTGCGGGCGACCGACGGCAAGCCGCGCCCGCCACGCCGGGAGCCGGGGCCGGGGCCGGGGCCGGAGGAGGACCCCGAGTTCACGGAGGGCGTGCAGCGGTCGGCCGCGCCCGTGTCGCCGGCGCCCGTGCCGTCCGCCGCGCCGTCCGCGGCACCCCCGTCCGCGCCCCCGGCCGCGCCGGCGCCGTCAGCGGCGTCCGTCGCGCCGTCGCCCTCCGTGCAGCCCACCACACCGCCGACGTACGAGGGCACCACCGCCGCCCGGGGGATCTGCGGCTGACACGGGGCGTACATCCACGAGAAACCCCCTAAAAGGTACGATCATCATTTCGCGCCGGTGTTCGTCATGACCTTCTCCCCGCGAAGGGATTGGGCAGATTGCCCAGTTGTAGGGGAGTGCAATTTGTCACGGGCGTCGCTTGACGCTGAACTGGGCGGATAGTGTGAGCGATCCGGTGCGCACGGCCGGGCTGACCGCGCACTGCAAGATGACATGATCGAGCGCCTCGGGGGGGTAGGCGCCGCGTGGCACCGACGGAGGATTCAAGCGACCGTGGACGCGCAAGGCCGTGGGCGAGCGGGCGATATCGACCCCGCCGACCAGTGGGTGTTCGACCCTGAGACCGGCAGCTATGAGCTGCGCCTGGACCAAACCGGGGAGCCGGTGACGGCGACCGGCCCCACCCCGGCCGCACCGCCCTCCCCCGCTCCCAGGAAGCAGGCCTCGGCCTCGGCCGCGCCGCGGCCCAAGCCGAAGACCGGTCCGGGCGGCGGCTCGGGCGGCGGCGGGCGGGCGGTGCCGGGCCAGCGCGGTGGCGCTGCCGGCGGCGGGCGGCGGGCTGCCGCCAAGGCCGCGGCCGCCGGGCGGCGCAAGCCCAAGCCGAAGAAGACCGCCAAGAAGAAGGTCCTGATGTGGACCGGTGGCACGGTCGGGGTGGTGCTGGTCGTCGTCACGGTCGGCGGTTACCTGCTCTACCAGCACCTGAACAACAACATCGACAAGGTCGACGTCGGCATCAACAACGGTGCCGTCACCAAAGGCCCCGTCAACATCCTGGTCATCGGCACGGACAAGCGGTCCGGCAAGGGCAACACCGGTTACGGCGACGCCGGCAGCGTCGGCCACGCCGACACCACCCTGCTCTTCCATGTCTCCGAGGACCGGTCGAACGCCACCGCGCTCTCCATCCCGCGTGACATGATCACGGACATCCCGGACTGCCCCACCAAGCAGAAGAACGGGTCCGTCAAGACCATCCCGGGCTCCAAGGGCGTGCGCTTCAACGAGAGCCTGGGCCAGGAGGAGCGCGACCCCGGCTGCACCTGGCGGACCGTGGAGCAGCTGACGGGCCTGAAGGTCACCCACTTCATGATGGCGGACTTCAACGCCGTCAAGGAGCTGTCCTCGGCCGTCGGCGGTGTCGAGGTCTGCGTGGCCAAGGACATCAACGACCGCGACTCGCACCTGAAGATGACCAAGGGCCGGCACGTCGTGGAGGGCGAGGACGCCCTGGCGTTCGTCCGGACCCGGCACTCGGTGGGCTTCGGCGGCGACCTCAGCCGGATCGAGCTGCAACAGCAGTTCCTCAGCTCCATGATCCGGAAGATGAAGTCCGGTGACACCCTCACCAACCCCAAGAAGCTCTACGACCTCAGCGACGCCGCGACCAACTCGCTCACCGTCGACACCGGCATAGGATCGATCAGCAAGCTGACCGCGCTGGCCAAGGAGCTCAGCAAGGTCAACCTGAAGAACATCACCTTCGCCACGGTCCCGGTCGTCGACAATCCGAACGAGGGCAAGGTCCACAAGACGGTCGTGCTGGACAAGCCCAAGGCCGACCCTCTCTTCGCCATGGTCCGTCAGGACGTCTCCCTCACCGAGGTGAAGGAGAAGGAGGAGAAGGCGAAGGAGAAGGAGGAGAAGGCCAAGGAGGAGGCCGACGCCAAGCAGGCCGCCCTCCTCAAGGGCCCGCGCGCCACGCCCGCGACCGTCAGGGTCAAGGTGCAGAACGGCAGCGGCCGGATGGGCGCCGCGCAGGAGACCGTCGTCTGGATGCAGAACACCAAGGGCATGCGCCTGGCCTCCAACGGCGGCAACGCCTCCGGCGGCAAGAAGGACAAAACGACGCTGGAGTTCGCGCCCAACCAGGCCGACCAGGCGCGCCGGCTGGCCGACGAGATGGGCCTGCCCGCCGACGCCCTGAAGCAGACCTCGGGCACCGCGGCCCCCACCGCGGAGATGAAGCTCGTCCTCGGCGAGGACTTCAAGGGCACCGGAATCCCGGTCTCCGCCCCGAAGAAGGCCCCTGAGGGCATTCAGAAGGTCGAAGCGGACGACGAGAACATCTGCGCGAAGTGAACCCCCCTGCCGGGCTTTCGCATCTCATTACCCAGTAAGACTCATTAGGTGAACCATGCCTGCCCATCGGGCCGGACGCACCATTTCAGGGGAGGCCCGATGCGGCAGAGCAGCGGCGTGCGGAAAGAGCAGGCCGCGCGGTCCAAGGGCGACGCGCCCAAGGACGAGGGGTCCGGGGAGACCCCGGACCCGAAGGACACGAAGAAGGACGCGGAGCAGGACGCGGGGCAGGACGCGAAGCGGGACGCCTCGGACAAGGACGCCGGGAAGGGCAAGGACGCCGAGAAGGGCGCGAAGGCCGGGAAGCGCGCGAAGGCCGCCCCGGACAAGGGCGCCCCGGCGAAGGGCGCCAAGGACTCCATAGCCGGCGGCCGGCGCCGTCGTCTCGGGCGAATAGCCCGCTGGACGGCGCTCGGCCTCGCCGTGCTCGTCCTCGGCGTCTCCGCCGCGGGGTACCTCTACTACGAGCACCTCAACGGCAACATCAAGAAGAACAAGCTCAACCTCGGCGACAAGCAGCTCGACCGCAGCGCCGCGAACGCCGCCGGCCAGCGCCCCCTGAACATCCTGCTGCTGGGCTCCGACAGCCGCGCCAGCAAGGAGAACCAGCAGCTCGGCGGCGCCCGCGAGGACGCCGACCGGCCGGCCCTGGCCGATGTCCAGATGCTGGTGCACGTCTCGGCCGACCGCAGCAACATGTCGGTCATCAGCGTCCCCCGCGACACCCGGGTGACCATCCCCAAGTGCACGGACCCCGAGAGCGGCAAGGTCTACCGGGAGACCAACCGGCAGATCATCAACACCAGCCTGGGCAACGGCGGACCCGGCTGCACCGTGGCCACGTGGGAGGAGCTCACCGGCGTCCCCATCGACCACTTCATGATGATCGACTTCGCGGGTGTGGTGAGCATGGCCGACGCCGTGGGCGGCGTCCCGGTCTGCGTCGACAGCAACATCTACGACGACAAGTCCGGCCTCCGCCTGCTCAAGGGCAGCCAGACGGTCAAGGGCGAGCAGGCCCTGCAGTGGCTGCGCACCCGGCACGGCTTCGAGGACGGCAGCGACATCGGCCGCACCCACGCCCAGCACCTCTACATGAACGCGATGGTCCGTCAGCTCAAGTCGGGCACCAAGCTCTCCGACCCCGGTCAGCTCACCGACCTCGCCGAGGCCGCCACCAAGGCGCTCACGGTCGACAAGGACCTCGGCTCGGTGAAGAAGCTCTACGACCTCGCCGACGACATCAAGCGCGTGCCCTCCGGCCGGATCACCATGTCGACCATGCCGTGGGTCTCCGACCCGCAGAACCCGGACGCGCACGTCATCCCCAAGCCCGGCGACGCCGACAAGCTCTTCTCGCTCGTCCGCAACGACATCGCGCTGGACGGCAAGGACCCGAAGAAGGACGCCAAGTCCCTTCCGTCCGCGCCGCCGGCCGCGCCCAGGAAGGACATCGCCGTCACCGTCTTCAACGGCACCGGCACCGTCGTGGAACCGCCGGTCACCGGCCGCGGCTCCGACATCGCGGCCATCCTGGTCAAGCGGGGCTTCACGAAGACCACGTCCGACTCCACGCCGCGCGCCCAGGCGGACACCACGCTCACCTATCCGCGGGCCACGCAGCGCGGCGACGCCCTGGCGGTGGCCAAGGCGCTGGGCCTGCCGGAGACGGCGGTGCGGCACTCGCCCGAGGTCCAGCAGATCACGCTGGTCGTCGGCGGCGACTGGAAGGGCGGCGAGAGCTACCCGAAGACGGAGGGCGCGGACGAGTCCGGCGCCGAGCCGTCGGGTTCCCCGTCCGCGCAGGACGGCGGCAGCGGCGCGAAGGACGACGCCAAGGCCGGCGACAAGGACGGCAAGGGCGACAAGGACGGCAAGAAGGACGACGGCAAGGGCGCCAGGAAGTCCGACGACAACAAGGCCCCCGAGAGCTCGGACCCCCTCAACGGCGACGACCGGTCGGCCTGTATGAAGGTCAACCCGCTCAACCGCTTCTGAAAGACCCCGGCAGGCGGTCGGGGCCCGCGGCCGCACCGGCCGCGGGCCCCGATCGGCGCCGTAGGAGCTGTCAGCCCGCCCGGACGGCCGGGCGGCGGCTGGCGATGACCTTCCGCGCCAGCGAACGGGGGCTGGTGAGGAAGCCGACGCCCCACGACATGTGCATCGTGGCCAGCGCCACCGGGACGCGCAGCCGTGCCGCGAGGGGCAGGCCCTTGCCCGCGGGCACCGAGCCGGCCGTGATCGCGGCCAGGTAGCCGGCGGGCACGACCAGGCCCCACGGGGTGACGGTGGCACCGGCGACCAGGCCGGCCGCGATGGCGACCACGGCGGTCGGGGCCGCGAGGTAGCGCAGGTTGATCGAGCCCTGGTGGTAGCGGGCGACCACGTGCCGCCAGCGGCCGTAGTCCTTGTACTGCTTGGCCAGGGCCTTGACGTTCGGGCGCGGGCGGTAGGAGACCAGCAGTTCGGGCGAGAACCAGATCAGCCCGCCGGCCTCGCGGATGCGGAAGTTCAGCTCCCAGTCCTGGGCGCGGATGAACTCCTCGTTGTAGCCGCCCTGCCGCTCCAGCGCCTCGCGGCGGAAGACGCCCAGGTACACGGTCTCGGCGGGGCCGGCGGCGCCGCCGGTGTGGAAGGCCGCGTTGCCCACGCCGATCCGCGAGGTCATGGCGGCGGCGACGGCCCGCTCCCAGTCGTTCTCGCCCTCGGCGTGCATGATGCCGCCGACGTTCTGGGCGCCGGTCTCCTCCAGCAGCCGCACCGCGGTCGCGATGTAGTTCGGCGAGAGCATCCCGTGACCGTCGACGCGTACCACGATCGGGTGACGTGATGCCTTGATCGCGGCGTTCAGCGCGGCGGGCGTGCGACCCGTGGGATTCGGCACCGTATGGACCCGGGAGTCCTCCCGGACGAGCTCCGCGGCGATCTCGTCGGTGCGGTCGGTGGACGGCCCGAGGGCGATGACCACCTCCAGCTCACCGGCATACTCCTGCTCCAGGATGTGCCGCACGGAGGTGCGCAGATGCCGCTCTTCATTGAGCACCGGCATGATCACGGATACGGCTGGCGGCTGCTGATCGTGCATGGTTCCTCGGAGGTACGGGGGTCGGGGTCACCCCGCGGCGGACGGCTGTCTCGTCTGCTTCGCCGGCCGTGTCGGCCGGGCCGGCGTACCCGGTCACGTTACCGCCAATGGGGGACGCGCCTCCGCCCCGGCCGGGTGGCGGGGGCGCTGGCGACGGCGTGGGGCCGCAGACAGCTCATCGTATGGACCTACGGTGTTCCCGGTTCTTCCCCCGCCGGGGGCCCGATCGTCGCGGAGGTCTCGCCATGACCGCACCGTCCCGTTCGTCCGGGCCCCGACCGGCCCCGCGGCCGCCCGCGCCGGGCCGCCGCCCCCGCTGGGGCATGCGGACGGCCACCGGCGTCGCGGCGGTCGTCCTGTGCGCGGGCGGCATCGGGCACGCGGTGGTGCACGGCATCGACGGCGGCATGGGCCGGGTGGACCCCTTCGCGGGACTGTCGAACCGGCCCGACGGCGGGCGCGGCATGAACGTCCTGCTCGTCGGGACCGACGGCCGGGACAAGATCACCAAGGATGAGCGGCAGCGCTACCGCCTCGGCGGCGTCCCCTGTCACTGCACCGACACGATGATGCTCGTCCACCTGTCCGCCGACCGCGACCGGGCCACCGTGGTCGGTCTGCCGCGCGACACGTACACCGAGATCCCCGAGCACCCGGACGGCACCGGCGGCATCCGCCCCGCCCACCCGCTCAAGCTCAACGCCGCCTACGCCGAGGGCGGCCCCAGCCTGACCGTACGCTCCGTCGAACGCCTCACCGGCGTCCACGTCGACCACTACATGGAGGTCGACTTCACCAGCTTCATGGAGACCGTCGACGCCGTCGGCGGAGTGCGGGTGTGCACCGTACGGCCGCTCAAAGACGCCTACACCGGTCTCGACCTCCCCGCCGGCACCACCAACCTCGACGGCGGGCAGGCCCTCCAGTACGTGCGCTCCCGCCATCTCGACGGGGCGGCGGACCTGGGCCGGATGCAGCGGCAGCAACGATTCCTCGCCTCGCTGATCCACCAGGCGGCCGACGGCGGGGTGCTGCTCAACCCGGTGAAGTTCCGGGAGGTCGCCTCGTCCGTCGTCGGCTCGGTCCGCGCCGACCGGGGCTTCGGCAGCAACGAGCTGGTCGAGCTGGGCAAGGCGCTGCGGAACCTCACCCCGGCCTCCGCCGAGTTCACCTCCGTGCCGATCGCCGTCGCGGACTTCCCCGTCCCGGGCATCGGCTCCACCGTGAAATGGGACGAACCGGCCGCGGGCAAACTCTTCCAGGCGCTGCGCGACGACCGCCCGGTCAACGCCGCACCGCGCGCCCCGCACCGCGCCCAGGACGCCAAGCCGCCCGGCGGCGACCCCCGGGTGAAGACCGTGGACGTGGCGCCCGAGCGGATCCGGGTGCAGGTCCTCAACGGCAGCGGCCGCGACGGGCTGGCCCGCACCACCGACCGGGCGCTGCGCGCCACCGGCTTCGTCACCACCGGCCGGCCCGTCGACGCCCCGCACCCGACGGGACACACCGTGATCACCTACGACCCGCGCTGGGACCGCTCGGTCCGCTCGCTGGCGGCCGCCCTGCCGGGCGCCGAGCTGCGGCCGGTGACCGGGCAGGGGCCGGTGATGACGGTCACGCTCGGCAAGGACTTCACCGAGGTGCGCCCGGTGCGCGCCGAGACCCCACCGCAGGAGCCCGGGCACATCCCGGTGGTCACCGGGGACCAGGTGGTCTGCCCGGAGCGAACCTGAGGGCACGGGCCGCCGGGGTCAGTCCTCGATGCCCTCGGCGGCGCGCCGCTCGCGCAGGTCCATGATCGCGCGGCGCCGGGCGAGCCGGTGGGTGCGCCGGATCTGCGCCTCCTGGTAGCGGCGGCGGTCCCGCTCGGTCTCGGGGAGCACCTGCGGGACGCGGCGGGGCTTGCCCTCCCCGTCCACGGCGGCGAAGACGAGGTAGGCGCTGCCGACCTGGACGGCGGGCGTCGACTCGTTCCAGCGCTCGGCGAGCACCCGTACGCCGATCTCCATCGAGGACCGGCCGGTCCAGTTGACCTGCGCCTTCACATGCACGAGGTCACCGACGCGGACCGGCTCGAGGAACGCCATCTCGTCCATCGAGGCGGTGACCGCCGGGCCGCCGGAGTGCCGGCCGGCCACCGCGCCCGCGACGTCGTCCACCAGCTTCATGATCACGCCGCCGTGCACGGTTCCCAGCAGATTGGTGTCGTTGCCGGTCATGATGTGGGAGAGCGTGGTGCGGGAAGCCGAGGTGGGCTTGCCGGATATCTCCGCCTCGGGGCTCCGGTCCTGATTGGTCATGCCCACCACTGTATGCGGGGCCGGGACCGGCGGGCGGGTTTGCATCAGCTCTGCAACAGCACCGCCACGGTCCCGTCCGTGCCCCGTGTCCCCGCGCGTCCCCCGGGGCACACTCGATGGCATGAACGATTGGCCCGAAGGGCGGACCCACGACCGCCGTGACCGCTACGGACGCGGCAGCGGCAGCACCAGCGCGGAGCCCGAGGGCCCCCGCGCCATGCCGCACGTCCGCCCCGGTGGACCCCCGCCGCAGTACCGACCGCCCCAGGGCTACGACGCCGCCCCCGCGCCCCGCGGCGGCGGCGCGGCCGGCGACGGCTACAGCACGGGCCGGGTCTACGGGCACGGCGCCGGCGGTCCGGGTGGTCCCGGTGCCCCGGGCGGTCCGGCCGGGCCGGGCGCCCGCGGCCGGGCCCCGCGCGCCGGGGCGCCGGACTGGCGCAATCGCCTCAAGATCGGGGCGATCGTCCTCGTCACCGGGCTGCTGGTCGTCGGCGGCGGCACCTATTTCTGGGCCGACGGGAAGATGCGCCGCGAGGTCGACCTGGGCGCGGTGAAGGACCGCCCGGCGGCCGGATCGGGCACGAACTACCTGATCGTCGGCTCCGACAGCCGCGAGGGCCTGTCCGAGACGGACAAGAAGGACCTCCACACCGGGTCGGCCGACGGCAAGCGCACCGACTCGATGATGATCCTCCACACCGGCGACAACGGCACCACCATGCTGAGCCTGCCGCGCGACTCGTACGTGACCATCCCCGCCTTCACCGGCAAGGAGTCCGGCAAGCGCTTCCCCGCGTCCACGCACAAGCTCAACCAGGCGTACTCGGACGGCGGCGCCGAGCTGCTGGCACAGACCATCGAGTACAACACCGGGCTGCGCATCGACCACTACGCGGAGATCGGCTTCGGCGGCTTCCGCAATCTGGTCGACGCGCTCGGCGGGGTGGAGATGTGCCTGGACAAGCCGCTGAAGGACCGGGACTCGGGCGCGGACTTCAAGGCCGGCTGCCAGGAGCTGAACGGCGCCCAGTCGCTGGCGTTCGTCCGCCAGCGCCACCAGGAGGCCGACCAGGACCTGGGCCGGATGCGCAACCAGCAGAAGTTCCTCAACACCCTCGCCAAGCAGGCCGCCTCCCCGGCCACGATCCTCAACCCCTTCCGGCTCTACCCGGTGATCGGCTCAGGGCTCGACACGCTCATCGTCGACAAGGACATGGGGCTGTGGGACCTGATGGACATGTTCTGGGCGATGAAGGGCGTCACGGGCGGCGACGGGCAGCAGATGACCGTGCCCATCGCCAACCCCAACCTCCCCACGCGCTCCGACGGTGTGGCCGTGAAGTGGGACACCACGAAGGCGAAGCAGCTCTTCGACCAGCTGAGGAAGGACGAGAAGGTCACCGTCTCCGGCCCGTGACGACAGGCGCGCGGGCCGCGGGCCGTCAGCCGGTCTCGGCGTCCGGCGACGGCCCCGTCGCGTTGATGATCGCGAAGACCGCGCCCTGCGGGTCCTGGAGGACGGCCATCCGCCCGGCGATCATGTCGAAGGGCGGCTTGAGGACGTTGCCGCCGGCCTTGACCAGCGCGTCGGTGGTGCTGTCGGTGTCGTCGACGGAGAAATACGTCAGCCAGTGCGAGGGTGATCCGGGCGGGGAGTTCTCCAGCCCCTGCATGCCGCCGACCACGCGGCCCCTCGCCTTGAGGGAGAGGTAGGCGGGCATCTCCTCGAAGGGCTCGGCCGTGAGGTCCAGGGCGGCCGAGTAGAAGGCGCCGGCCTCGTCGGTGTTCGCGGTGTTGAGCTCGTTCCACACCACCGAGCCGGGTTCGTTGACGACCTGGGACCCGGCGAAGTCCTTGGCCTGCCAGATCCCGAACACGGCGCCCGTGGCGTCGGCCACGATGGCCATGCGGCCGAGCGTGAGCACGTCCATGGGGTCCGCCAGGGACGTCCCGCCGCTCGCCTTGATCTTCTCCATCGTGGCGTCGGCGTCGCCGACCGCCAGGTACGTCGTCCAGGCCGGCGGCGGCTTGGAGCCGCCCTCCTGGGCCATCGACGTCATGATCCCGGCGACGGCCTTGCCGTTCAGGCTGCAGACGGCGTAGCCCCCGGTCTCGGGGGGCCCGGGCTCGCCCTGCCAGCCGAAGAGGTCCCGGTAGAAGTCCAGCGCCTCGCGCTGGTCGGGGACCACGAGATCCACCCAGCAGGGCGTCCCGGGCACATAGGGCTTCGTTACCTCGGGCATGACGCGCGCCTTTCCGACCGTACGGACACCCCCGCGACCACCTTCACCCGGCGGTCGGCGGCCCGCCACCGGAGAAACGGCGAACGGCCCCCGGCGGACCGTCGCCGGGGGCCGTTCGCGCGCTGCCGACGCGCGGCGCGTTACGGGAGGTTGCGGGCCATGACGATCCGCTGGACCTGGTTCGTGCCTTCATAAATCTGCGTGATCTTGGCGTCGCGCATCATGCGCTCGACCGGGTAGTCACGGGTGTAGCCGTAGCCGCCGAGCAGCTGGACGGCGTCCGTGGTGACCTCCATCGCGACGTCCGAAGCGAAGCACTTGGCGGCGGCGCCCTGGTAGGTCAGGTCGGCGTCGAGGCGCTCCGAGGCGGCGGCGGCCTGGTAGGTGAGGGCGCGGGCCGCGGAGATCTTCATGGCCATGTCGGCGAGCATGAACTGGATGCCCTGGAAGTCGGCGATCGCCTTGCCGAACTGCTTGCGCTCCTGGACGTAGCCCTTGGCGTAGTCGAGGGCGCCCTGGGCGATGCCCAGCGCCTGGGCGGCGATGGTGATGCGGGTGTGGTCCAGGGTCTTCATGGCGGTGGCGAAGCCCGTGCCCTCCGCGCCGATCATGCGGTCGGCGGGGATGCGGACGTTGTCGAGGTAGACCTCGCGCGTCGGGGAGCCCTTGATGCCGAGCTTCTTCTCGGGGGCGCCGAAGGAGACGCCCTCGTCGGCCTTCTCGACGACGAAGGCGGAGATGCCCTTGGAGCGCTTCTCCGGGTCGGTGACGGCCATGACCGTGTAGAAGTCGCTGACGCCGGCGTTGGTGATCCAGCGCTTGACGCCGTTGAGGACCCAGAAGTCGCCGTCGCGCACGGCGCGGGTCTTCATGCCGGCCGCGTCGGAGCCCGCGTCGGGCTCGCTGAGGCAGTACGAGAACATCGCGTCGCCCTTGGCGAGCGGGCCCAGGTACTTCTTCTTCAGCTCCTCGGAGCCGGAGAGGGCGACCGGGAGCGAGCCCAGCTTGTTGACCGCCGGGATCAGGGAGGAGGAGGCGCAGACGCGGGCGACCTCCTCGATCACGATGACCGTGGCGAGCGCGTCGGCACCGGCGCCGCCGAAGGCCTCGGGCACGTGCACCGCGTGGAGGTCGGCGGCGACGAGCGCGTCGAGCGCCTCCTGCGGGAAGCGGCCCTCCTCGTCCACCTCCGCGGCGAACGGCGCGATCTTCGCCTCGGCGAGCGAGCGCACGACCTTACGGAGCTCGATGTGCTCCTCGGACGGCCGGTACAGGTCGAAGTCCTTGTTTCCCGCCAAGGCGTACTCCCCAGAGAGTTAACTACCGTTTAGTAACCACGATTCTAGGGTCGGCGCCGCGGCCGGGGATACGTGAGCTTGCCGACAGCCGTTGATCACCCCGGATCCTTCCCGTCCGCTCCCGCGACTATGCTCGGGCAACGCAATCCGGCCCGGCGGCCTTATAAAGACAGAAGGTCCCCGCAGTGGGACGCCGGCCGCCCCGTCAGCACCTGGAGCACCGCATGGCCCTCAAGATCACCGTGATCGGCACCGGTTACCTCGGCGCCACCCACGCCGCGGCCATGGCCGAGCTCGGGTTCGAGGTGCTGGGCCTGGACGTCGTCCCCGAGAAGATCGAGACGCTCTCCCGCGGCGAGGTCCCGATGTACGAGCCGGGCCTGGCGGAGCTGCTGCGCAAGCACGTCGCCGGCCTGGAGGGCTCCACCGGGCGGCTGCGCTTCACGACCTCCTGGGAGGAGGCCGGCGAGTTCGGCGACGTCCACTTCATCTGTGTGAACACTCCGCAGAAGCACGGCGAGTACGCCTGCGACATGTCGTTCGTCGAGAGCGCCTTCGGCTCGCTGGCGCCGTGGCTGCGCCGCCCGGCGCTCGTCGTCGGCAAGTCGACCGTCCCGGTGGGCAGCGCGGCCCGGCTGGCCGGGCTGCTGACCTCCCTGGCCCCGGCCGGCACGGACGTCGAGCTCGCCTGGAACCCCGAGTTCCTGCGCGAGGGCTTCGCCGTCCAGGACACCCTCCACCCCGACCGCATCGTCGTGGGCGTCGCGGGCGAGCGCGCCGAGAAGCTCCTCCGCGAGGTCTACGCCACCCCGGTCGGCGAGGGCTCCCCCTTCGTCGTCACCGACTACGCCACGGCCGAGCTGGTCAAGGCCGCCGCCAATTCCTTCCTCGCCACGAAGATCTCCTTCATCAACGCCATGGCCGAGGTCTGCGAGGCCGCCGGCGGCGATGTGGTGAAGCTGGCCGAGGCCATCGGGCACGACGAGCGCATCGGCCGGAAGTTCCTGCGGGCCGGCGTCGGCTTCGGCGGCGGCTGCCTGCCCAAGGACATCCGGGCCTTCATGGCCCGCGCCGGCGAGCTGGGCGTCGACCAGGCCCTGACGTTCCTGCGCGAGGTCGACTCGATCAACATGCGCCGCCGCACCCACATGATCGAGCTCGCCCGCGAGAGCGTGGGCGGCAGCTTCCTCGGCCGCCGTGTGGCCGTGCTCGGCGCCACGTTCAAGCCCGACTCGGACGACGTCCGCGACTCCCCCGCGCTCAATGTCGCCGGCCAGATCCACCTCCAGGGCGGCCAGGTCACGGTCTACGACCCCAAGGGCATGGAGAACGCCCGCCGGCTCTTCCCCACCCTGTCCTACGCGGACAGCGCGCTGGAGGCCTGCCGGGGCGCCGAGGTGGTGCTGCACCTGACGGAGTGGGCCGAGTTCCGCGAGCTGGACCCGGCGCTGCTGGGCGAGGTCGTCGCGGAGCGCCGCGTGCTCGACGGCCGCAACGCCCTCGACGCCGCCGCCTGGCGGGAGGCCGGCTGGGCCTTCCGCGCGATGGGCCGCCCGCGCGCCTGACGCCGCGGGACGGCACCCGGCGCCGGCCGAGGCGCGGCGCCGGGCTCGTGGATCAGACCGCGGGCCCGTCCAGCTGGTCGATGGTGGCGATCGACGGGCCGCGGCTCGCGGACGCCTCCCGGGCGACGTCCTCCGCCGCCCGCAGCACGCGCACCGCGTTCCGCCAGGTGAGCTTGGCGAGGTCGGCGTCGGACCAGCCGCGCCGCAGCAGTTCGGCGATGAGGTTGGGATAGCCCGCCACGTCCGCCAGGCCGTCGGGGGTGAAGGCCGTGCCGTCGAAGTCGCCGCCGATGCCGATGTGGTCGATGCCGGCGACCTCGCGCATGTGGTCGAGGTGGTCGGCGACGGTGGCGGCCGTGGCCCGCGGCCGGGGCCGCGTCGCCTCGAAGGCACTGTGCACGGCCATGGCCCCGGGGGTGGTGTCCAGGGGGTGGAGGCCGTGCGCGCGCATGTTCTCGTCCGCCGCCCTGGTCCACGCCACGGCCTCGGGCAGGATGAACTTCGGGACGAAGGTCGCCATGGCCACGCCGCCGTTGGCGGCGAGCGCGCCGAGCACGTCGTCCGGGACGTTGCGCGGATGGTCGCAGACGGCGCGCGCCGACGAGTGCGAGAAGATCACCGGCGCCTCGCTGACCCGCAGCGCGTCGCGCATGGTGGTGGCGGCCACATGGGAGAGGTCGACGAGCATGCCGAGGCGGTTCATCTCCCGGACGACCTCCTCGCCGAAGCGGGTCAGGCCGCCCACGGCCGGCTCGTCGGTCGCCGAGTCCGCCCACGGGATGTTGTCGTTGTGGGTGAGCGTCATATAGCGGACGCCCAGCCGGTGGAGGGCGCGGAGGGTGGCCAGCGAGCAGTTGATGCTGTGCCCGCCCTCGGCGCCCATCAGGGAGGCGATGCGGCCGTCGGCGCGGGCCGCCTCCATGTCGTCGGCGGTCAGGGCGAGCCGCAGCTCGCCCGGGTGGCGGTCGACGAGCCGGCGTACGACGTCGATCTGCTCCAGCGTCGCGCTGACCGCGTCGTCGCCGGCCATGTCCGCGCGCACGTACACCGACCAGAACTGCGCGCCCACGCCGCCCGCGCGCATCCGGGGCAGGTCGGTGTGGAGGCCGGCGGCGCTCTGGTCGGTGGCGATGTCCCGCCGGTCGAGGTCGTAGCGGACCTGCTGGCGCAGTGCCCAGGGGAGGTCGTTGTGGCCGTCGACGACGGGGTGCGCGGCGAGCAGCTCCCGGGCGCGGATCAGCTCGTCCACGGCGCTCAGCCCCCGAATCCGAAGCCGGCGGGGTTCTGGACCTTGGCGCGCAGCCGCCGGCCCTTCTCGGTGGCCTGCTCGTTCAGCTCGTCCTGGAAGCGGCGCATGCGGGCGAGCAGGTCCTCGTCGTGCGCCGCGAGCATCCGGACGGCCAGCAGGCCGGCGTTGCGGGCGCCGGCGACGGAGACGGTGGCGACGGGCACGCCGGCCGGCATCTGGACGATGGAGAGGAGGGAGTCCATGCCGTCGAGGTACTTCAGCGGCACGGGCACGCCGATGACCGGCAGCGGGGTGACCGAGGCGAGCATCCCGGGCAGGTGGGCCGCGCCGCCGGCACCCGCGATGATCGCCTTGAGGCCGCGGCCGGCGGCCCGCTCCCCGTACTCGACCATCTCGCGCGGCATGCGGTGCGCGGAGACGACGTCGACCTCGTAGGGGATCTCGAACTCGGCGAGCGCCTGGGCGGCGGCCTCCATGACGGGCCAGTCCGAGTCGGAGCCCATGACGATGCCGATGAGGGGGGAGCCGGGAGAACTCATTCGGTGATCGTTCCTCGCAGGTATCCGGCGGCGTGGCGGGCGCGCTCGAGCACGTCGTCCAGGTCGTCGCCGTAGGTGTTGACGTGTCCGACCTTGCGGCCGGGCTTGACGTCCTTGCCGTACATATGGATCTTCAGTCCGGGGTCGCGTGCCATGCAATGCAGATACGCGTAGTACATGTCCGGATAGTCGCCGCCCAGAACATTGGCCATCACGGTCCACGGGGCGCGCGGGCGGGGGTCGCCCAGCGGCAGGTCCAGTACGGCCCGGACGTGGTTGGCGAACTGCGAGGTGGTCGCGCCGTCCTGGGTCCAGTGCCCGGAGTTGTGCGGGCGCATCGCCAGTTCGTTGACGAGCACCCGGCCGTCGCGGGTCTCGAACAGCTCGACGGCAAGGTGGCCGACGACGCCGAGCTCCTTGGCCACCCGCAGGGCGAGCTCCTGGGCGTGGGCGGACAGCTCGGGGGACAGACCGGGGGCGGGGGCGATGACGGTGTCGCAGACACCGTCGACCTGAATGGACTCGACGACGGGGTACGAGACGGCCTGGCCGTGCGGGGAGCGGACGACGTTGGCGGCGAGCTCGCGGACGAAGTCGACCTTCTCCTCGGCGAGCACGGGCACGCCGGCCAGGAAGGGCTGCTCCGCCTCCTGGGCGTCGCGGACGACCCAGACGCCCTTGCCGTCGTAGCCGCCGCGCACGGTCTTGAGGACGACGGGGAAGCCGTCGCCCTCAGCGGCGAAGGCCTCCACGTCGGCGGGGTCCGTCACGAGGCGGTGCCGGGGGCAGGGCACGCCGATCTCCGTGAGCTTCGCCCGCATCACGCCCTTGTCCTGGGCGTGCACCAGGGCGTCGGGCCCGGGGCGGACGGGGATGCCGTCCGCTTCGAGGGCCCGCAGGTGCTCGGTGGGCACATGCTCGTGATCGAAGGTGATCACGTCGCAGCCTTGTGCGAACGCACGAAGGGTGTCCAGGTCGCGGTAGTCGCCGATGACGACCTCGCTGACCACCTGGGCCGCCGAGTCCTGTGGGGTATCGCTGAGCAGCTTGAATCTGATGCCGAGGGGGATGCCCGCCTCGTGGGTCATACGGGCGAGCTGGCCGCCGCCGACCATGCCGACTACCGGGAACGTCACGCCCCCAGGGTATCCGTACGCACGAACCATCCCTACCGCCTATGGATGTTCCTCCAAGCTTGGAGGGTTTCCCTCCCCCGACGATCCGACAACGATCCGGGGGCGATAAGGGCTGAAAAGCGCGCGTTCGCCGTTCGTTCACCAACTCTCCAGAGGGGCCGCCCGGCCCTCTCGTTAGCATGAACGTCATGACTCAACGGCGCACGGTGCGTTCCCGGCTGGAGCGACTGGCCCACGAAATCGCGAAATTCGGCGCCGTCGGCGCCATCGGGTTCGTGGTCAACTTCATCGTCTTCAACATCTGCACCAACGGCCTCGGCCTTGCCGTGGTGCGCTCCGGCGTCATCGCCACCGCCGTCGCGATCGGCACCAACTACATCGGCAACCGCTACTGGACCTACCGCCACAGCGACAAGAACCGCCGCAGCCGGGAGCTCTCCCTCTTCCTGCTCTTCAGCGGCATCGGCCTGGTGATCGAGAACGGCATCCTGGCCCTCTCCCACTACGGACTGGGCCTGACGTCCTCGCTCGCGGACAACATCGCCAAGAACGTCGTCGGCCTCGGCATCGGCACCGTCTTCCGCTTCTGGTCCTACCGGACCTGGGTGTTCCGGGCACTGCCGGCCCGTGCGGCGGTGGAGACCGCCGAATCGTTCCTGGCCGAGCCCCCGCAGCGGCCCGAGCACGCGACCGCCGTCAGTCGTCCGGGTCCGCCTCGCGGCTGAGGAACAGCGCGAACACCGGCGGGTACTGCTGGAGCAGCTCCAGCCGGCCCCCGTCCGCCTCCGCCAGATCACGGGCGACGGCCAGACCCAGGCCCGTGGAGTTGCGGCCGCTGACCGTCCGCTCGAAGACCCTCGACCCCAGATCGGCCGGGACGCCCGGACCCTCGTCGGAGACCTCGACCACCGCCTGGTTGCCGGTGACACGGGTCCGCAGGGCGACCGTGCCGTCGCCGTGCATCAGCGAGTTCTCGATCAGCGTCGCCAGCACCTGCGCGACCGCGCCGGGCGTGCCCACCGCGCGCAGCCCCTGCTTGCCGGAGCGCACCAGGGCCCGGCCCGCGGTACGGGTGGCGGGCCGCCACTCCTCGATCTGCTGCTTGACGACCTCGTCGAGGTCGAAGGTGACCGCGGAGCCCGTCTGCGGGTCGCGGGAGTTGGTCAGCAGCCGCTGGACGACGTCGGTGAGCCGCTCCACCTGGGTGAGGGCGATGGTCGCCTCCTCCTTGACCGTCTCCGGGTCGTCGGTGGCGGTGATCTCCTCCAGCCGCATCGACAGCGCGGTCAGCGGGGTCCGCAGCTGGTGGGAGGCGTCGGCGGCGAGCCGCCGCTCCGCCGTGAGCATCCGGGCGATGCGCTCGGCGCTGGCGTCCAGCACGTCCGCGACCCGGTCCAGCTCGGGGACGCCGTAGCGGCGGTGCCGGGGGCGGGGGTCGCCGGAGCCCAGCCGCTCGGCGGTCTCGGCGAGGTCGGTGAGCGGCGCGGTGAGCCGGTTGGCCTGCCGCACCGCCAGGAAGACGGCGGCGACCACGGCCAGCAGGGCCACCGCGAGGATCACCAGCAGGGTGCGGCCCACCTCGCGGCTGACCGCGGAACGGGACTCCTCCACGCGGACGGTCGCGCCCTGCTCGCCCTTCTGCGTGGCGGCGATGACGCCGCCCTCGGGCCGGGTGCCGATCTCGATCGACTGCCGGCCGGGGATGTCGACGCGCGCGTACCGCTCGGGGGTGATCTGCTCGCGCAGCACCTCCGACTCCACCCGCTCGCGGCCCGCCAGCCGGCCGTCGACGATGCTCACCAGCCGCACCACCTCGGACTGCACGCTCTCCTGGGCGCTGCTCTCGATCGTGCGGGTCTCGACGATGACGAGCGAGACGCCGAAGACGGCGATCACGACGAGGACGACGGCGAGCGTGGAGTTGATGAGTCGGCGGCGCACGGTGCGCGTCAGCTCTTCTCGAAGCGGAAACCGACGCCCCGGACGGTGGCGATGTAGCGCGGGTTCGCGGCGTCGTCGCCGAGCTTCTTGCGGAGCCAGGAGATGTGCATGTCGAGGGTCTTGGTGGAGGACCACCAGGTGGTGTCCCAGACCTCGCGCATCAGCTGGTCGCGCGTGACGACCCGGCCCGCGTCGCGGACCAGCACCCGCAGCAGGTCGAACTCCTTCGCCGTCAGCTGCAGTTCCTCGTCGCCCATCCAGGCGCGGTGCGACTCGACGTCGATGCGCACGCCGTGGGTGGCGGGCGGCTGCTGGTGGTTGTCGGCGGTGCCGCGCCGCAGCAGGGCCCGTACCCGGGCGAGGAGTTCGGCCAGCCGGAACGGCTTGGTGACGTAGTCGTCGGCGCCGGCGTCCAGGCCGACCACGGTGTCCACCTCGTCGGCACGGGCCGTCAGCACCAGCACCGGGAAGCCCAGACCCTCCGTACGCAGTCTGCGGCAGACCTCCAGACCGTCCATACCGGGCAGCCCGAGGTCGAGGACGAGCAGGTCCACGCCTCCCTGAAGGCCGGCGTCCAGCGCCGTGGGCCCGTCTTCGCGTACCTCCACCTCATACCCTTCGCGACGCAGGGCGCGTGCGAGCGGCTCCGAGATGGAGGCGTCATCCTCGGCGAGCAGTACTCGGGTCATGGGGTGATGGTAGTCCGCTCGGGCGCACGTCAGAGGTGTACCGAGGGCTACCTAGGGCAACACTTCACCGAAAGTGCTATCACCTTCGAATCCCTGTGTACGGTTCCGGAAAACCGTGTGATCCATGTCTCAACGGCTTCCATTCCGGGGCAGGGTGTGACGTATGGTGACCCGACGTCTGAAGCACTACCGAGGGACCTTCGGCTTGTCCGACGCGCCGAAGGTCTCTGTCGTGCACAGGGCTGGAACCCCAGTCTTGTTTCAGAGTGAATGACCTGTCGGCCGGGTCCGTCGCGCGAAGGTGCGCGGGGGCGTGGATCCCGGTGTGCGGCCGTCCTGCCGGCCCCTCGCACGAGGGACCGAACCCCCGGGCGTGGGGGCGGGCGGGACGCAACCGGTGCCGGCCAACCCCCACCCGGGCGCGCATCACGCTCCACCGCGCGTCACGAGACACAAGGATTGACCATGGCGTCCAGCCTGACGAAGGGCACGACGGAGCAGGAGAAGACCTCTCCCGGCTCCGGAAAGACGTTCTTCGGCCACCCGATCGGACTGGCCCCCCTCTTCCTGACGGAGATGTGGGAGCGCTTCAGCTACTACGGCATGCGCGCCCTCCTCGTCGTCTACCTGATCGCCGGCGGCCCGGACGCCAAGCCCGACAGCCAGGGCGGCGGTCTGGCGATGCCCGAGGCCAGCGCGGTGGCCATCTACTCCGTCTACGTGGCGATGGTCTACCTGCTCGCCATGCCCGGCGGCTGGTTCGGCGACCGCGTCTGGGGTCCCCGCAAGACGGTGACCGTCGCGGCCTCCACGATCATGGCGGGTCACCTGGCGCTGGCGATCCCGGGCAAGCCGTCCTTCTTCGCGGGCCTCGCGCTCGTGGCGATCGGCTCCGGTCTGCTGAAGGCCAACATCTCCACGATGGTCGGCCACCTCTACGACGGCCCGAAGGACCCGCGCCGGGACGGCGGCTTCACGCTGTTCTACATCGGCATCAACCTCGGCGCCTTCTTCGCCCCGCTGGTCATCGGCACGATCGGCCAGAAGGTCAACTGGCACCTGGGCTTCAGCATCGCCGCCGTCGGCATGGGCATCGGCCTGCTCTGCTTCCTGTGGGGCACCCGTCACCTGGACCCGAAGAGCAGCGTCGTCCCGAAGCCGCTCACGGACGCCGAGAAGAAGTCGACGCTCGCCAAGGGCGCGCTGTGGCTGGCCGTCGCCGCCGTCTTCTACGGCATCGTCGGTGGCACCGGTCACTTCACGCTCAACTGGGCCCTGGTCCCGATCGCCCTGCTGGGCATGGTCATCCCGATCACCGTCCTGACCCGCATCAAGCGGGACAAGGAGCTGTCGGCCACCGAGCAGACCAAGGTCAGCGGCTACATCTGGTTCTTCGTCGCCGCCGCCGTGTTCTGGATGATCTTCGACCAGGCCGGCTCGACGATGTCGACCTTCGCCGAGAAGAAGACCGCGGACAACGTCTTCGGCCTGAGCTTCCCGTCCACCTGGTTCCAGTCGGTGAACCCGCTGTGGGTCATGGCCCTCGCCCCGGTCTTCGCCTGGCTCTGGGTGTACCTGGCCCGCCGTGACCGCGAGCCCACCACCACCGTGAAGTTCGCGATGGCCATGGTCGGCATCGGCGCCTCGTTCTTCGTCTTCGCCGTCCCGATGTCGATGGCGAGCGACGGCAGCACGGTCAGCCCGGCCTGGCTGCTGATGATCTACATGATCCAGACCATGGGCGAGCTCTGCCTCTCCCCGGTGGGTCTGTCCCTCACCACGAAGATGGCGCCGCAGAAGTACGCCAGCCAGATGATGGGCGTGTGGTTCCTCGCCGTCACCGCCGGCGACTGCACCATGACCCTGCTGGCGACGGCGGGTGTGGACCTCAACGGCACCAGCGTGATCGTGGCCCAGGCCGCGGCCGCCACGCTGGCCGGCTTCGCGGTGTGGATGTACCGCAAGAAGATCGAGGCCCTGATGGGCGACGTGCACTGACGATCGGCTGAACGATCGACTGAACGATCGGCTGGACGTGAGAAGTGCCCCCGGCGCAATGGCGCGCCGGGGGCGCTTCGCTTTTCAGCCCCCTCTCAGCGCCCTTTCAGCGCCCTTTCAGTCCCCCGTTCCGTCTCCCCGCGGCCCCGTCCCCGGGCGCGGGTCCGTGGCCGGCGTGAACCAGGGCAGCGGGGCCGGGCGCTCGGGGCCCTCACCGGAGGTGGTGACGGGCGGCCGGGGCCGGACCCGGTCGACGACCGCCATGCCGGCCCGGAAGACGGCCAGCGGCACCACCACGCACAGCAGGATCCAGAAGAGCGTCACGCCCCAGGGCCGGCCGACCGCCCACGGCTGCTCGACGAGGACCGTGTCCCCGTAGGCCAGCGAGACGGTGTGGTCCCCGTACGCGCCCGCCGCCAGCTCGACGTCCAGCGCCACCCGCCGTCTGCTCCCGGCGGGCACGGTGTCGCGCCAGGGCCGCTCCTCCCACGAGGGGGCGAGGACGCCGCCGGCCACCCCCACCCGGAAGACCGGATTTCGCGCCGGCGCCGGGCCCAGGTTCGCCACCGTGACGACCAGGCGGCGCCGGGCCGGCGCCCCGAACCACGTCAGCAGCCCGCTCGACCCCTCCAGCCGGGCGTCCAGCGCGCTCAGCCGCTCGCCGCCGGGCCGCTCCGGCAGCGCGGCGACCGGATGGCCCGTGACGGCCAGCGCCGCGTCCGCCGCCGCCGGATCGCCGGTCACCGTCGCGACGTGGACGACGCACGGGCAGGGCCGGGGCGGGGCGACGACCGGGAGCTCCCGGCGGAAGGTCCCGCCGGCGCCGGCCGTGACCGCCCGGCCGTCGGCGTTCGCACAGACGTTCGTCCCGCCGATCATGTTCTGCCCGCACAGCAGCAGCGTGAGCAGGGCCCCGGGCCGCCACCCCGCGCCGGTCACGGTGACCGTGCCGCCGAGAGGGGCCTCACGGGGTTCCACGGCCGCGGAGGGCGCGGCCGGGGCTTCGGAGGCGGCCGGGGCCGTCCCGGGCGCCAGGAGCGACGGGAGCGCCAGGAGCAGTGCCGCGAGGGCGGCCCGGGCCGGCCGCGCGCCCCTCACGATCCGCTCCGGGCCCGCCGGCGCCGTACGAGGCGGACGGCCGCGCCCGCCGCCGCGAGGCCGCCGAGCGCGGCGAGGGCCGGGCCGAGCCACGGCAGGGGCGCGTACGAGCCGGTCGCGGCGGCCCGGGTGCCGTCCGGGGCCGTGGCGGTGACCCGGACCGCCACCCGGTCCAGGCGCGGGGCCCCCGGCCACCGCTCCTCCAGCCGTACGGTCCGGCCCGGCGGGAGCTCGGCCGGCACCCCGGTCGCCGGGCGGTCGAGGAGCTCGCCGAAGAGGCCCTCGGCGTGGACGGTCAGCCGGGGGGCGAGGGTGGTGTTGCCGCGGTTGACCAGGGCGTAGCGGATCACCGCCGCCGGGCCCGTACCGCTGACGCGCACCCGCTCCACCGAGAGCGCGGACAGCGCCGGGCCGCCGACCCGTACGGACATCGGCACCCGGACCAGGCGGCCGTCCCCGGTGGCGACGACGGCCGCGGAGCGGTCGCCGGGCGGGGTACCGGCCGGGACCGTGACGGTGAACGGGACGTCCGCGCGGGTGCGCGGCGGCACCTCCACCCGGCGGGCGGCCAGGGTGATCCAGGGGCCCGTACCGCGCAGGTCGACGGCCCGCGGCCGGTCGCCGGGGTTGAGGACGGACAGGGTGTCCTCCAGGACGGCTCCCGGGACGCCTTCGAGGTAGAAGGCCGACCGGCCGTCCCGCGTCCGCGCGGCCGCGGTCCCCGCCCCGTCCGCGCGGCCGGGCACGGGCACCGCCGTCCACGGCGCCGGCTCCGCGGCCGCGACGGTGCCGCCCGGCAGGACGGCGAGGACGGCGAGCAGGGCGGGGACGGCGGCGCGGGTACGGGGCGTCATCGGCGGCTCCCTGGATGGGCGGTGGGCGCGCGGGGGATCAGCCGGCGGTACGGCGCCTCCGAGTGAGCCAGAGGGTGCCGGCGACGCCCGCGAGGAGCACCGTGCCGCCGAGCGTGCCGAGGGCGACGGCGGAGTCGGAGGGCCCGGTCTGCGGGAGCTGCCCGCCCCCGGTGGCGGACCCGCCGCCCGTCGTCCCCGTGGAGCCGGAGGTCGAACCGGACGTCGAGCCGGAGGTCGAGCCGGACGACGTACCGCCTGTGGAGCCGGCCGTGGAGCCGGAGGTCGAGCCTCCGGTGGATCCACTGGTGGAACCGCCCGTGGAACCGCCCGTCGAGCCGCCCGGCTCCTTGACGTCGAGGGTCAGCGAGGGCTTCGGGTTGTTGGTGGGGGTGCAGGTGGTCGTGGTGCCCAGGGCGAGGATCGTGAGGGTCCCGGCCGTGAACGTGACCTGGCCGGCCTTCTTCGGGCTGTACGTCCCCGAGAGGTCACTGATCTTGATGGGCGTGTTGGGCGGTACCGGCTCGGCGTTGGGGGGTCCGGAGACCTCCACCGTGCCGGAGTCGGCGCCGCCCACCTTGATCACCGCACTTGGCTTCATCACGCCCTTGCCGAGCTCCACGGGGCTGGAGGAGACGCCCTTCTGGAAGGACATGGTGAGCTTGTACGCGTCACCGCTCGCGACGGCCTTGATGTCGATGGGCGAGACGGCGCTCTTGTCCCCGATGGGGGTCTTGCAGGCATAGGCGACGTCGACGACGTCGGCGTGCGCGACGGGGGCGACCAGCAGGAGCGTGCTGCCGGCCAGGGCCGCGGAGGTGATGAGCGCGCCGGCGCGGCGCGCGGAACGGCGTGGTGTGTGGGACACCCGGTGCTCCCCTCTCGTCCGGTGCCGCCACCGAAGGAACCTGACGACACATCAGATCGGACGCCGAAGGTACGCCCGGGACCGTGGAGAGGGAAGACGAAGAACCGGCTTCTCGGGGTCGGGACGGCGCGGGACCGGGACGCGCCCGGGATCAGGCCGGGGCGGCCAGCTCGGCCCAGACGGTCTTGCCCACGCCGCCCTCGCGGCGCACGACGCCCCAGTCGAGGCAGAGCCGCTGCACGATGAACATCCCGTGCCCGCCGGGACGCCCGGCGCGGTGCGGGGTGCGCGGGGCGGGCGTGCCGGCGCCGAGGTCGGCGACCTCCAGCCGCAGCACCTTGCCGGACCGGATGACGCACAGCTCCTCGGGGCCGTCGGCGTGGAGGCAGGCGTTGGTGACCAGCTCGGAGACGACCAGCAGGACGTCCTCGGCGGCGGCGCGGTGGTCGGCGGTGACGGCGGGAAGCCAGCCCCAGTCGTGGAGCGCCTGCCGGGTGAAGTCGCGGGACATCGGCACGGCGCCGCTGACCCCCACCAGACGCAGCCGGCGGCTCTGGGCGCCCGGCGGCGGTGAGCCGGCGGAGGCGGCGTCCCCAGCCCCCGGACCGGAGCCGTCCGGCGGGGGGAACGCCCGGGTGGTGCTCATCAGCGCTTCACCTCACCGATTCACCGATTCGTACACGAACATCTTCCACGGTTTCAGCGGACTCCTGCCCGGCGAAAGCGCGGGAACACCCACGGATTGGGCAGGGGGCCTGTGACACAGGCAACTGACGCCCGCGATGCGGTTCAGCCGGCCAGCGCCGACGCGAGGGTGTCGTGCACGGTGAAGACGGCGCCCGCACCTGTGATCTCGAACACCCGGGCGACGACCGGGGTCATCGCGGCGAGGTGAATCGCGCCACCCGCGGCCTCCGCCTTCAGACGGGCGCCGAGGAGGACGTTCAGTCCGGTGGAGTCGCAGAAGTCCAGGCGGGAGCAGTCGACGACGACGCGCGCGTCGCCCTCGCGGATGCATCCCTCGAGCGGCTCGCGCAGCAGATCGGCCGTGTGGTGATCGAGCTCACCCGCCGGCGATACGACGGAGCTCACACCGTGACGCCGGACCTCCACCTGCAGCCGGCCCGTGCTCGCGTTGCCGACCATCCCGCGATCCATGCGCTTCCCTTCGTGCCCTTCGTAGTTGTGCCCACGTGGCGCACGCGAAACCCTACGCCTTCCTGACGCCCGCCCGGAAGCCGAACCTCCGCCAATCATGTAGATATACGGACATATTGGACTTGCCTTGGAGCGGGAAACCCGGGTAGGGCTAGTAGGGACACGTCCACCACGAACGGCTTCGGAGGCGCCGCACACCGCAGCGAAGGTCATGGCATCGGCTGCCTACGCCGAGAAATATGGAGGAGACCATGTCACCCCGGCTCGACGAGAAGCGTTCCCTCACCTCCCCCGAGGACCACGAGACCGCGTCGTCGGCAACCCCGCCCGAACACATCGACCCCGGCCTGCCCGGCCTCCCCGAGATCCCGCCGTACGAAGCGGTGGGAGCGGTGGACGCGCGCGCTCTGTCCAAGACGCTCTTCGCGCGCCTCACCGAACTCGAGGAGGGCACCCACGAATACGCCTACGTCCGCAACACCCTGGTCGAACTGAACCTCGCCCTGGTGAAGTTCGCGGCCTCCCGGTTCCGCACCCGCAGCGAGCCGATGGAGGACATCATCCAGGTGGGCACCATCGGCCTCATCAAGGCCATCGACCGCTTCGAGCTCAGCCGCGGCGTCGAGTTCCCGACGTTCGCCATGCCGACCATCATCGGCGAGATCAAGCGCTTCTTCCGCGACACCAGCTGGTCCGTGCGCGTCCCGCGCCGCCTGCAGGAGCTGCGGCTCGACCTGGCCAAGGCCGGCGACGAACTCGCCCAGCGCCTCGACCGCTCCCCCACCGTCTCCGAGCTGGCCGAACGGCTGGACCTGACGGAGGACGAGGTCCTGGAGGGCATGGCCGCGAGCAACGCGTACACCGCGAGCTCGCTGGACGCCCAGGCCGACGAGGACGAGAGCGAGGGCGCGCTCACGGACCGCATCGGCTACGAGGACCACAGCCTCGAAGGCGTCGAGTACGTGGAGTCCCTCAAGCCGCTGATAGCCGAACTGGGGCCGCGCGACCGCCGGATCCTCTCGTTGCGCTTCGTGGCGAACATGACCCAGTCCGAGATCGGCGACGAGCTGGGCATCTCCCAGATGCACGTCTCGCGCCTGCTCTCCCGCACCCTGGTCCGGCTGCGCCGGGGACTGCTGAGCGAGGAGTAGCGGCGGGCCTCACCGCCGGCCACGACGAACGCCGCGGGGGGGGGGGGGGGGGGGGGGGGGGGGGGGGGGGGGGGGGGGGGGGGGGGGGGGGGGAGGGGGGGGGGGGAAGGGGGGGGGAG
>NZ_JBWKFM010000024.1:83487-86139 GCF_056434285.1 Streptomyces sp. NPDC044063 | reverse complement strand
CTTCGGAGAGACCCGCCCCCCCCCCCCCCCCCCCCCACCACCCCCCCCCCCCCCCCCCCCCCCCCCCCCCCCCCCCCCCCCGGCGTTCGCGCTCCAGTGGCGCGCGGCGTCCTCCGGTGGCGTGCTCCGGTGGCGCGTCAGACCTCGCGCACCCCGCGGCGCCAGACGGCCGAGACGAGCGGGACGCCGGGGCGGTAGGCGAGGTGGACGTGGCTGGGCGCGTCGAGCAGGGCGAGGTCCGCCCGGGCGCCCGGGCCCAGCCGGCCGATGTCCGTGCGGCGCAGCGCCGCGGCGCCGCCGGCCGTCGCGGACCAGAGCGCCTCGTCGGGCGTCATCCCCATGTCGCGGACGGCCAGGGCGACGCAGAACGGCATCGAACTCGTGAAGGACGAGCCCGGGTTGCAGTCCGTGGACAGCGCGACCGTCACCCCGGCGTCCAGCAGCCGGCGGGCGTCGGGCCACCGGGCCCGGGTGGAGAACTCCGCGCCGGGCAGCAGCGTGGCGACCGTCTCGCCGTCCGCCAGGGCGTCCACGTCCGCGTCGCTGAGGTGGGTGCAGTGGTCGGCGGACGCGGCGCCCAGCTCGACGGCCAGCTGGACGCCGGGGCCGTGGCCCAGCTGGTTGGCGTGCACGCGCGGCACCAGGCCGCGCTTCCGGCCCGCCTCCAGGATCGCGCGGGCCTGGTCGCCGTCGAAGGCGCCCCGCTCGCAGAACACGTCCACCCAGCGGGCGTGCGGGGCGCAGGCGTCGAGCATCTCGCCGGTGACCAGGGCGACGTAGCCGTCCGGGTCGTCGGCGAACTCGGGGGCGACGACGTGCGCGCCGAGGTAGGTGACCTCGTCGGTGTGGGCGGCGGCGATGCGCAGCGCCCGGGCCTCGTCCTGGGTGGTCAGGCCGTAGCCCGACTTGGTCTCCAGGGTCGTGGTGCCCTGGCGCAGGGCCTCGCCGAGGTAGCGGGTGAGGTTGGCCTCCAGCTCGGCGTCGCTCGCCGCACGGGTGGCCGCCACCGTGGTGCGGATGCCGCCCGCGCTGTAGCTCTGCCCGGACATACGGGCGTTGAACTCGGCCGTCCGGTCACCGGCGAAGACCAGGTGGGCGTGGGAGTCGACGAAGCCGGGGATCACGGCCCGGCCGGCGGCGTCGACGGCGTTGTCAGTGGCGGGTGCTTTGCTGGACTCACCGACCCAGGCGACGCGGTCCCCGTCGATGACGACCGCCGCGTCCTGGATCAGGCCGAGGGGGCCTTCACCGAGGGAGGGGTCGTTGGTGACGAGACTGCTGATGTTGGTGATTGCCGTGCTCATGCTTTCTCCGGTCCTCGGCGTCAGCCGCGCAGGGCGGCGATGGACTCGGCCAGCGCCCGCGGCACGTCCGGTACGAGCTGGTGCGCCCCGTCGCGTACGACATGGCGTCCTCCCACGACCGTATGCCGCACGTCCGCTCCGGTCGCCGCGAATACGGCCGTCTCGGCACCGTGCCGCGGCTCCGGCCCGGCGGTCCGTACGGAGTCCAGCGCGACGGTCGTGAGGTCGGCGAGGGCGCCCGGCTCGATGCGGCCCGCGTCGGCCCAGCCGAGGGAGGCGTGGCCGTCCTCGGTGGCGGCGCGCAGCAGCGCGGCCGCGGTCCAGTGGCCCCGCGTGCGGCTGCGCAGCCGCTCGTCGAGCTCCATGGCCCGGGCCTCCTCCAGGAGGTCGATCACGGCGTGGCTGTCGCTGCCCAGGGACAGCGGGCTGCCGGCCCGCTGGAGGGCGACGGCGGGGCCGATGCCGTCGGCGAGGTCCCGCTCGGTGGTCGGGCACATGCAGATCGTCGTGCCCGCGCCGCCGAGGAGGGCGATGTCCTCGTCGGTGAGGTGCGTGGCGTGCACGGCGGAGGTGCGGGGCCCGAGCACGCCGTGGTCGGCGAGCAGCCGCGTGGGGGTGCGGCCGTGCGCCGCCAGGCAGGCGTCGTTCTCGGCGGTCTGCTCGGAGAGGTGGACGTGCAGCGGCGCCTCCCGCTCGTCCGCCCAGCGGGCGACGGTGGCCAGCTGGTCGGCGGGCACGGCACGCACGGAGTGGACGGCCGCGCCGATCCGGGCGTGCTCGGCGGGCTTGAGGGCGGCGGCACGCTCGGCCCACGCGTCGGCCGTGCCGTCGGAGAAGCGCAGCTGGTGGGCGTTGGGGGGCTCACCGCTGTGCCCATTACCGAAACCTGAGGAGAGGTAGGCGGTGTCGAGGAGGGTGATGCGGATGCCGGCCTCGGCGGCGGCCGCGATCAGGGCCTCGCCCATGGCGTTGGGATCGGCGTAGGGGGTGCCGCCGGGGGCGTGGTGGACGTAGTGGAACTCGCCGACGGACGTGATGCCGGCGAGGGCCATCTCGGCGTACGTGGCGCGGGCCAGGCCGAAATACGAGTCCGGGGTGAGCCGGTCGGCGACCCCGTACATGACGTCGCGCCAGGTCCAGAAGGTGCCGGAGCCCACCTGGGTGCGGCCGCGCAGGGCGCGGTGGAACGCGTGGCTGTGGGCGTTGGCCAGGCCGGGGAGGGTCAGCCCCCGCAGCGCTACCGCCCCCGGCGGCGGGGCCGGGACCTCGGTGGGGGGGGGGGGGGGGGGGGGGTCCTCCCCATCTATGGTCACGCCCCGCTTCACACGGGGGTCTAGCCACGCCTTGC
>NZ_JBWKFM010000024.1:0-83477 GCF_056434285.1 Streptomyces sp. NPDC044063 | reverse complement strand
GGGGGGGAAGACGTGTGTGTCGGTGGCCTAGCACAACCCGCACCCCCCCCCCCCCCCCCCCCCCCCCCCCCCCCCCCCCCCCCCCCCCCCCCTCGCCCCCCCCCCCCCCCCCCCCCCCCCCCCCCACGTCGATGGCCACGCCCGGCTCCACGTGGGTGCCGAGCCACGCGTGCTCGGCCCAGTAGGTCACCTGCACGCCAGGCCCTCCAGTACGTCGGCGAGTGCGGTCACTCCGGCCACGCAGTCGTCCTCGGCGGCCGTCTCGGCCGGCGAGTGCGAGACGCCCGTGGGGTTCCGCACGAACAGCATGGCGGTGGGAATGACGCCGGACAAAATCCCCGCGTCGTGTCCCGCGCCCGTCGGCAGCACGGGCACGCCGCCCAGCAGCTTGGCGAGCTCGTCGCGCAGGTCGTGGGCGAACTCCACGACGGGCGTGAACGACTCCCGGGTCACCCGGACGTCGACGCCGTCACGGGCGCCGCGCTCGACGGCGGCCTGCTCGATACCGGCGACGACGGCGGCGAGGGTCTCCTCGTCGGCCGCCCGGGAGTCCAGCCAGCCGCGCACGAGGGAGGCGATGGCGTTGACGCCGTTCGGCTCGACGCTGACCTTGCCGAACGTGGCCAGGGCGCCGGCGAGGCGGGCCCTCTTGCGCGCGGCCAGCACCGTGTTGGCGTAGGTCAGCATCGGGTCCCGGCGGTCCTCGATACGGGTGGTGCCGGCGTGGTTGGCCTCGCCGTGGAAGTCGAACCGCCAGCGGCCGTGCGGCCAGATCGCCGACGCCACGCCCACGGGGTGGGCGGTCTCCGCGAGGGCCCGGCCCTGCTCGACGTGCAGTTCGACGAAGGCGCCGATACGGGCGAGCCGCTCGGGGTCGGGGCCGATGGCCTCGGGGTCGTAGCCGGCGCGCTCCATGGCCTGGGCCAGGGAGACCCCGTCACCGTCCCGCAGCGCGTGGGCCGCGTCGAGCGTGAGCTGACCGGCGGTCAGCCGGGAGCCGACGCAGGCGAGGCCGAACCGGGCGCCCTCCTCGTCACCGAAGTTGACGATGGCGAGGGGGCGGCTCGGCGCGGCACCGCGGGCACGGAGCTCGTCGAGGGCGGCGAAGGACGACACGACGCCGAGGGGGCCGTCGAAGGCGCCGCCGTCGGGGACGGAGTCCAGGTGGGAGCCGGTGACGACGGCGTCCCCGGCGGCGGGGTCACCGAGCCAGGCCCACTGGTTGCCGTTGCGGTCGACCTCGTAGGTGAGGCCGCGCAGTTCCGCCTGTGAGCGGAACCACGAGCGGCAGTCGGCGTCGGCGCCGGTCCAGGCGTAGCGGCGGTAGCCGCCGGAGGCCGCGTCGCGGCCGACGGGGAGCAGGTCCCGCCACATCTCGTGGAACGAGGGCGTTGTGGGCAGTCGTTCCGCTGGGCTGGGGGCACCTCCCAGCGGTAGCTGGGGGAGGGTGGGCACAACGCCACCCGCACCCCGCAACGGTGCGTCCGCCCCACCGGGCGTTTCGCCGCCGGGTGCGGGGCTCACTCGCCCTCCCGCATGGGAACCCGCACGCCGCGGTCCTCCGCCACCGACTCCGCGATGTCGTAGCCGGCGTCCACGTGGCGGATCACACCCATGCCCGGGTCGTTCGTCAGGACGCGGCGGATCTTCTCACCGGCCAGGGCCGTGCCGTCGGCGACCGTGACCTGGCCCGCGTGGATCGAGCGGCCCATGCCGACGCCGCCGCCGTGGTGGATGGAGACCCAGGAGGCGCCGGAGGCGACGTTGACCATGGCGTTCAGCAGCGGCCAGTCGGCGATGGCGTCCGAGCCGTCGAGCATGGCCTCGGTCTCGCGGTAGGGCGAGGCCACCGAGCCGCAGTCGAGGTGGTCGCGGCCGATGACGAGGGGGGCCTGGAGGGTGCCGTCGGCCACCATCTCGTTGAAGCGCTCGCCGGCGCGGTCGCGCTCGCCGTAGCCGAGCCAGCAGATGCGCGCGGGCAGGCCCTGGAAGTGGACGCGCTCGCCGGCCATCTTGATCCAGCGGGCCAGGGACTCGTTCTCGGGGAAGAGGTCGAGCATGGCCTTGTCGGTGGCGGCGATGTCCTTGGGGTCGCCGGAGAGGGCGGCCCAGCGGAAGGGGCCCTTGCCCTCGCAGAAGAGGGGGCGGATGTAGGCGGGGACGAAGCCGGGGAAGTCGAAGGCGCGGGTGTAGCCGGCCAGCTGGGCCTCGCCGCGGATGGAGTTGCCGTAGTCGAAGACCTCGGCGCCGGCGTCCTGGAAGCCGACCATGGCCTCGACGTGCTTGGCCATGGACTCGCGGGCGCGCGTCGTGAAGTCGGCGGGCTTCTCGGCCGCGTAGGAGGCCATGTCGTCGAAGGAGACGCCGACGGGCAGGTACGACAGCGGGTCGTGGGCGCTCGTCTGGTCCGTCACGATGTCGATGGGCGCGTTCATCGCGAGGAGCTGCGGTACGAGCTCGGCGGCGTTGCCGAGGACGCCGATGGAGAGCGGGCGGCGGGCGTCACGTGCCTCGACGGCCAGCTGGAGGGCGTGGTCGAGGGAGTCGGCCTTGACGTCGAGGTAGCGGTGCTCGATGCGGCGCTCGATGGCGCGCGGGTCGCAGTCGACGCAGATCGCGACGCCGTCGTTCATGGTGACGGCCAGCGGCTGGGCGCCGCCCATGCCGCCGAGGCCGGCGGTCAGGGTGATGGTGCCGGCGAGGGTGCCGCCGAACTTCTTGGCGGCGACGGCGGCGAAGGTCTCGTAGGTGCCCTGGAGGATGCCCTGGGTGCCGATGTAGATCCAGGAGCCGGCCGTCATCTGGCCGTACATGGTGAGGCCGAGGTGCTCCAGGCGGCGGAACTCCTCCCAGTTGGCCCAGTCGCCGACGAGGTTGGAGTTGGCGAGGAGGACGCGCGGGGCCCACTCGTGGGTCTGCATGACGCCGACCGGGCGGCCGGACTGGACGAGCATGGTCTCGTCCTGCTTGAGGGTCTGCAGGGTGCGGACCATGGCGTCGAAGGAGCGCCAGTCGCGGGCGGCCTTGCCGGTGCCGCCGTAGACGACGAGCTTGTCGGGGTGCTCGGCCACCTCGGGGTCGAGGTTGTTCTGCAGCATCCGCAGTGCGGCTTCCTGCTGCCAGCCCCGGGTGCTGAGCTCGGTGCCTCGCGCTGCTCGTACGGGTCGCGGTCCTGACATGGGCGCTGCCTCCCTGGCTCTCTTCCCTCGTTCTGAATAGAACACTGCACAGTGTGTGTGGCTGAATAGCGCTAGTCAACAGGTGAACCGGACATCGCCGGGACCGTGGCACGGACCGCGCGGCGGTGGTGGAGTGGTCGCATGGGCCTCGGTGGGAGCACGATCGGCGCACGGCGGGACGCGGCGGTGCGGGAAGCGGTGCGGCAGGGTCTGGTCACGGCGGAGCGGCCGGTCGCGGGGCTGCTGGACGTGCGCGGCATCCGCGAGGCGGCCGCCGGCCTGCGGGCGGCCTTCGCCGGCACCGACGTGCTCCACGCCTTCGCGGTGAAGGCCGCGCCCCTGGTGCCGGTGCTGCGGCTGCTGGCCGGGGAGGGGCTGGGCGCGGAGGTCGCGAGCCCCGGCGAGCTGGCGCTGGCCCGGGCGGCGGGGGTGCCGGCGGAGCGCATGGTGCTGGACTCTCCCGCCAAGACCACCGCCGAGCTGCGCGAGGCGCTCGCGCTGGGGCTGGCCGTCAACGCCGACAGCCGCGAGGAGCTGGCGCGGCTGGACGCGCTGCTGGCCGGCCCCGGGGCGCCGGCCGCCCCGGCCGTCGGCGTACGGATCAATCCCCAGGTCGGCGGTGGCAGCATCGGGGCGCTCAGCACCGCCACCGCCACATCGAAGTTCGGTGTGCCGCTGCGCGACCCGGGGGCGCGGGAGTGGCTGGTGCGGGCCTACGCCGAGCGGCCGTGGCTGACCCGGGCGCACGCCCACGTCGGGTCGCAGGGGTGTCCGCTGGAGCTCATGGCGGCGGGCGTGCGGGAGGTCCACGCGCTGGCCGAGGAGATCAACCGCGTGGTGGGCGGGCGGCGGGTCCGGGTCGTCGACATCGGCGGCGGCCTGCCGGTGAACTTCGCCTCGGACGACGTCACGCCCACCCACGCCGACTACGCGCGGCTGCTGGCCGCCGAGGTGCCGGGGCTGTTCGGGGGCGACTACGCGCTGGTGACCGAGTTCGGCCGGTCGCTGCTGGCCAAGAGCGGGCTGATCCTGTCCCGGGTGGAGTACACCAAGGACGCCGGGGGCCGCCGGATCGCGGTCGCGCACGCGGGCGCGCAGGTGGCCGTGCGCACCGTCTTCGCGCCCGGCTCGTGGCCGCTGCGGATCGCGGTGTACGACGGGCGGGGGCTGCCGAAGGACGGGGAGCCGGTGCCGCAGGACGTGGCGGGGCCGTGCTGCTTCGCGGGCGACCTGGTCGCGGTGGAGCGGCCGCTGCCCCGCATCGAGGCGGGGGACCACGTCGCCCTGCTCGACACCGGCGCGTACTACTTCTCGAACCACTACGCGTACAACACGCTCCCCCGCCCCGGCGTCTACGGCTACGCCCCCGCCCGGGCGGACGGCGGCGCGCCGGAGGTGCGCTTCGCGACCGTCCGGCCGCCGCAGACCCTGGCGGAGCTGGTGGCCGAGGGCGGCGCCGCGCGCGCCGCGGACCTCAGCGCGCTGCGCTGACGGCGGCCCCGCCGCGGGCCGTACGGTGCCGGCGCCGGGCGCCGCCCGGCAGCGCGTCGCCCGCGCCGGTGCCGGTGGTGAGGTAGCCGCGCACGTCCTTGGCGGCGGGGCTGCCCTGCGCCCGTTCGGTGCGCACCCACAGCAGGACGCCGGCGGCGCGCTCCAGCCCGCCCAGCCACCGGGCCTTGGCCCACAGGCCGGCGGCGGCGCCGGCCAGCGCCAGGCCGGCCGCGGCGGGCACCGCGAACGACGACCCGACGGCGACGAGGAAGGCGGCCACGAGCCACCAGCGGCGCGCCCGGCCCCAGTTGCGCAGGGTCACGGCGCGGTCCTGCAGGAACACCTGGCGCCCGGCGCGCGTGGCGCCGCGCGCCAGCTCGGCGTAGCGCCCGCGGCGCGCCAGGAAGGCGGCGGCCGCCGCGACGACGAACAGCGCCGCGCCCACCAGCAGCCCGGTCCGGCGCCCGGCGAGGCCCGGCACCAGTGCGCCGAGGCCCGCGCCCAGGACGCCCACCGCGCCCAGCCGGCGGGCCGGGGCCCGCACGATCACGGCCACCCGCGCCAGCGCGTACGACCCGTGTGTCACCTCGAATACCTCCTCGTGGCCCGTCCCGCACCGGCACGCTAGCCAAGGAATCTGAGGACCGGCTGAGAACGGCGCCGGCGTCACCCGTCCTCCGCTGTCATACCCCGGTATCACCGCGGGTTGGCACCGTCGTATCTCGTGTTCCCGGCCGGCCGGTCCGTACGGTCGTGGCGGCACCGGGTCGACGGGAGGAGCGGTCATGCGGAGCGAGGAACGGGCGGCACTGCGGCGGCGGGCGCTGCTGGCGGCGGGGGCACTGGCCCTGACCGGTCTGCTGAGCGCGTTCGCGCCGCCGGCGGGCGCCGCGCCGGGCACCACCGCACCGACCGGGGCGGCCCGGGCGGGGCTTCCCGCGCCCACCGGCCCGTACGCCGTGGGCACCGCCGTGCGGCACCTGACCGACCCGGACCGGAAGGACCCCTGGCACCCGGAGCGCGGGCACCGCGAGGTGATGGTGAGCTTCTTCTACCCGGCCGCCGGGCGGGCCGGCGGCGGGGACACCGCGCCGCACATGGAGGCCCGCGCGGCCGCCCACTTCGGCTCCGCGGACGGGGCGGGGCACCGGTCGTACGGGGTGCCCGCCGGGGCGGCCGACTGGGCGGCCACCCGCACCCACGCGCGCCCCGAGGCGCCCGTCGCCGCGGGGGCGCGGTCCCTGCCGGTGGTGCTGTACTCGGCGGGCCTGGGCGATCCGCGCACGTGGAACACCTCGCTCGTCGAGGACCTGGCGTCCCGCGGCTACGTGGTGGTGACGGTCGACCACACCTACGACGCGTCCGAGGTGACCCTGCCCGGCGGACGGCCGGCGGTCTCCGTCCTGCCGGAGCTGGCCGGGCGGCCGGACACGGACGCCGGCGCGGTGCTGCGCACGGCGATGGCGGCGCGGGTCGGCGACGCCCGCTTCGTGCTGGACGCCCTGGAGGGCCGCCGGGCGCACCGGCCGGAGCTGCCGCGCGGCCTGGCCGGCGCGCTGGACCTCCGGCGGGTGGCCGCGGTGGGCCACTCGGCGGGAGGCTTCACGGCCCTTCAGGCACTGCGCGACGACCCCCGGGTGCTGGCCGCCGTCAACATGGACGGGACGCTGGCCTTCCCCCGCCGGGACGGCGGCGAGGACCTCTCGGAGGTGGCCCGCGACGGTGTGGACCGGCCGTTCCTGCTGATGGGGACGGACGCGAAGGACTCCGGCCCGTACGACCGGCAGCCGTCCTGGAAGGGGCTGTGGGAGCACTCGCGCGGCTGGCGCGGCGATGTGACGCTGACGGGCTCGGAGCACGGCGCGTACACCGACGCGGCGCCGCTGCTGCCGCGGCTCGCGCGGCGGGGGGCGGTGCCGTGGGAGACCGTGCGCGAGGCCGTCGGCACGGTCGGGCCGGAGCGGGCCACCGAGGCGACGCGGGCCTACGTGGCGTCGTTCCTCGACCGCTTCCTGCGCGACCGGGACGACCACCTGCTGGACGGGCCGTCGGCACGCTTCCCCGAGATGCGGTACTCGCGCTGACACCCCTTCACGCGGCTCGTCACTCCACGAAGAGCCCTCGCGCCGCCGCCTTGGCGTCGAACTCCTCCAGGCGCGCCTGCGCCTCCGGCAGCGCGTCGCACATGGCCTCCAGCAGCACGCGGCCCAGCAGCATCGGGGCGCAGGCGGTGTCGAAGGCCAGGCCGGTGCCGACGGCGGCGGGCAGCAGGAGGTCGCTGTGGCGGGCGACGGGGGCGAAGGTGGAGTCCGCGACGGTGACGACCGTCAGGCCGACGCTCCGCGCGTACTCCAGGGCCTCGACGACCTCGCGGGGGTGGCGGGGCAGCGCGAAGCAGAGCAGGGCGCTCGCGCCGGCCCGGACGGCGGCGTCGACACGGTCGACGAGGAGCGTGCCGCCCTCGTCGAGGAGCCGTACGTCGGGGTGGACCTTGCGGGCGAAGTAGGCGAAGCCGGTCGCCTGCGCCGCGGCGGCGCGCAGGCCGAGGACGGGCAGCGGGCGGGAGGCGGCCAGCAGCCGCCCGGCCCGGGCGACGGGGGTGGGGTCGGCGAGCAGGGAGGCGAGGTGGCGGAGGTTGTCGATCTCGGCGTGGACGGCCTGCTGGTACTCGTTGAACGAGCTCTCGGAGGGCGCCTCGGCGGCGGGGACCACGTCCCGCAGGTGCCGGCGCAGGGCGGGGTAGCCGTCGAAGCCCAGGGCGACGGCGAAGCGGGTCACCGACGGCTGGCTGACGCCGGCGAGGTCGGCGAGCTCCACGCTGGAGAGGAAGGGCGCGTCGCTGGCGCGGCGCACCATGCAGTGGGCGATGCGGCGCTGGGTGGGCGTCAGCCGGTGCCCCTCGAAGAGCTTCTGCAGCCGTGCGACGGCTTCCGGTTCGCTCCCGGTCTCGCTCATGACCCTCCTTGACCATTCATTCCGCCCGTACCCTGCATGGAATTATGCAGGGTACGGGCGGGGCCGCGCCCCTACAGGGGCGGCAGCAGCTTCTTCTGCGGCTTGCCCATCGCGTTGCGCGGCAGCGCCTCCATGAAGCGGATGCGGCGCGGCCGCTTGTGGACGGAGAGGTGTCCCGCCACGAAGTCGATCAGGTCGCGCTCGCCCACGCCGTCGGCCACCACATAGGCGACGATCTCCTGGCCCAGGTCGTCGTGCGGCACCCCGACGACCGCCGCCTCGCTGACCGCCGGGTGGTCCAGCAGGGCGTTCTCCACCTCGCCGGCACCGATCCGGTAGCCGCCGGACTTGATCAGGTCGGTCGAGGCGCGGCCCACGATGCGGTGGGAGCCGTCCTCGTCGACGGCGGCGATGTCGCCCGTGCGGAAGAACCCGTCGGCCGTGAACGAGGCCGCGGTGGCCTCCGGCCGGCCGAGGTAGCCGGAGAACAGCGTGGGACCGGACACCTCCAGCTCCCCGATGCCGCCCTCCTCCCCGGTGGCGACCACCCGGGTCCGTACGCCCGGCAGCGGCACCCCCACCGAGCCCTGGCGGCGGTCGCCGTCCGCCCGCGTGGAGATGGTGATCAGCGTCTCGGTCATGCCGTACCGCTCGACGGGCCGCTGCCCGGTGAGCGCCTCGAGCTCCCGGAAGACCGGGGCCGGCAGCGCGGCGCTGCCCGACACCAGCAGCCGGGCGCCGGCGAGGGCGCGCGCGGCCGTGTGGTCGCGGACCACCCGCGACCACACCGTCGGCACGCCGAAGTACAGGCTGCCGCCCGCCGCCGCGTACGCCTCCGGCGTCGGGCGGCCCGTGTGCACCAGGCGGCAGCCGGTGCGCAGCGCGCCCAGGACGCCCAGCACGAGGCCGTGGACGTGGAACAGCGGCAGGCCGTGCACCAGGGTGTCGTCGGCCGTCCACCGCCACGCCTCGGCGAGCCCGTCGAGGCCCGCCGCGACGGCGCCGCGCGGGATGAGGGCGCCCTTGGGGGCGCCGGTGGTGCCGGAGGTGTAAAGGACGAACGCGGTCGACTTCGGGTCCGGCTCGGGGCCGGACCAGCCGGCGCGCTCCCGCAGGTCGACCGGCACGTCCTCGCCGAGGACCAGCTCGGCCCCGGAGTCGCGCAGGACGTGGTCGCGCTCGGCGGGGCCCGCGTCGGGCGGCAGCGGCACCACGGGCACGCCCGCGAGCAGGCCGCCGACGACCGCGGCGACCGTCTCCGGGGTGGCCTCGGCGCGGACGGCCACGGACGCGGCGCCGGCGATCCGCGAGGCCACCGCGCCCGCCGCGCCCAGCAGTTCCTCCCGGGACATCGGCCGCCCGGCGATGGTGAGCGCGTCCCCGCGATCGGCGGCGTCCGCCGCCGCGAGGGACCTCAGCAGGGGTGGGGTGGTCACGGACTCGCTCCTTCCCGTGGGGTGCCCGGGGGACACCCCCTCTGCGGATACGGGTGCTGGCCCCAGCGACGCGGGGCCTCGAACGACCGTACCGTCGACGGCATGACGGTCCGTGACACGGAACTGAAGAAAGAACTCGACGCGACCCTGCAGACCCGCGCGGAGCTGGGGCCGGAGTACGAGCAGGAACTCCTCGACGCCTTCCTGGAGAAGGTCGAGGACCGGATCGGACGGACCGTGGACGCCACGGCCGAGCGGGAGGTGCGCCGCCTGCTGGCGGAGCACCGGATGGCGCGGGCCCGGGGCGGCCGGCCCGGCGACGGCCCGGGCACGGGCACCTTCGGGGAGCGCTTCGGCTTCGCGGCGGTCTCGCTGGTGCTGGCCGTGCCGCTGTCGGCGATCGGCGCGGTCAACGCCGGGCTGGCCGGGCTGCTGGTGACGTGGGCGGGCGTGGTGGGCGTCAACGTCGCCCAGGCCGGGGTGCCCTGGTGGCGGCGCGCGAGGGACGAGCGGGCCGGCGATCCGGCCTGACTCCCCGCCAGGGCCGGGAAGCGCGCGGCCGGTCGCCGGTGAGCGATTGCCGCGGGGCCGCCGCACCCCGGCCGGAGCCGGGGTCGGGACGACGGCGGTCCCCACGCGGACACGGGCGGACCCCCGCGGGGTCCGCGTTCCGCGTCCGGCGGCCGGGTCCGGGAGCCGCTCCGAAGGTCCTGCCGCCGCAATCGGACTGCCGGCCGGGCGGGGTGCCGCCCTCACCGGCACCTCTCACCATGCCAGGGCCGTGTTAAGCCCACGCTGCGCGCACGTGACGCGCGCGTGCCGTTCACGGACCGGCGGGCGGCCGGGAGCCGAACGGGCCCGGCGGGACCCGTTCGGACCCGACCGGGCCCGAACGTGCCTACTTGGTGTGGCCGTTGTGACCCTCGGCCAGGAAGGCCAGCAGGTCCTGACGGCTCACCACGCCGGTCGGCTTGCCCTCGACCAGCACGATGGCCGCGTCCGCGTCACCGAGCACGGCCATCAGGTCCGCGACCGGCTCGCCGGAGCCGACCTGCGGCAGCGGCGCGCTCATGTGCTTCTCCAGCGGGTCCGTGAGCGAGGCGCGCTGGGCGAACAGGGCGTCCAGCAGGTCGCGTTCGACGACCGAGCCGATGACCTCGGCGGCCATCACGTCGGGGTGGCCGGCGCCAGGCTTGACGATCGGCATCTGCGAGACGCCGTACTCACGCAGCACCTCGATGGCCTCGCCCACGGTCTCCTCGGGGTGCATGTGCACCAGCGAGGGGATGCCGCCGTCCTTGCGGCGCAGCACGTCGCCGACGCGGGCGGCGTCGCCGGGCTCCTCCAGGAAGCCGTAGTCGGCCATCCACTCGTCGTTGAAGATCTTGCTCAGGTAGCCGCGGCCGCTGTCGGGCAGCAGGACGACGACCACGTCGTCCGGGCCGAGCCGCTTGGCGACCTCCAGCGCGCTGACGACCGCCATGCCGCAGGAACCGCCGACGAGGAGGCCCTCCTCCTTGGCCAGGCGGCGGGTCATCTGGAAGGCGTCCTTGTCGGAGACCGCGATGATCTCGTCGGTGACCGTGCCGTCGTAGGCGGACGGCCAGAAGTCCTCACCGACGCCCTCGATCAGATACGGACGGCCGGAACCGCCGCTGTAGACCGAGCCCTCGGGGTCGGAGCCGATGACCTTCACCCGGCCGTCGCTGACCTCCTTGAGGTAGCGGCCGGTGCCGCTGATGGTGCCGCCGGTGCCGACGCCCGCCACGAAGTGGGTGATCTTCCCCTCGGTCTGCTCCCACAGCTCCGGACCGGTGGAGTAGTAGTGCGACAGGGGGTTGTTGGGGTTGCTGTACTGGTCCGGCTTCCAGGCGTTGGGCGTCTCGCGGACCAGGCGGTCGGAGACGTTGTAGTAGGAGTCCGGGTGCTCGGGGTCGACCGCGGTGGGGCAGACCACGACCTCGGCGCCGTAGGCACGCAGCACGTTGATCTTGTCCGTGGAGACCTTGTCGGGGCAGACGAAGATGCACTTGTAGCCCTTCTGCTGGGCCACGATCGCCAGACCCACGCCCGTGTTGCCGGAGGTCGGCTCCACGATCGTGCCACCGGGCTTCAGCTCGCCGGACTTCTCGGCGGCCTCGATCATCCGCAGGGCGATGCGGTCCTTGACCGAACCGCCGGGATTGAAGTACTCGACCTTGGCCAGCACGGTCGCCTGAATGCCTTCGGTCACGTTGTTGAGCTTCACGAGCGGGGTGTTGCCAACAAGCTCAATCATCGAATCGCGATACTGCACGGTGATCTCCGCGGTCGGGGGCACTAGCGGTCGTCGCGTGCCCATACCGCCAGCCTATTGCGCGTGCGGCCGCGACCGCGGCGGTTGCACGGGGCCACCGGCGGGGCAACCTGCTGGTAACGCCCTCGGCCCAAGGCCTCGGGCGGCTTCGTGAAGCTTCTATGAAGTGTTTGTAAAACGGCTTGTGAACGTGGTTTCGTGGCGCGAAGGAGGCCGGCCGATGTCCATGTCGAGGGCGAGGGTCGCGCGGCGGATCGCGGCCGCGGCGGCGTACGGGGGCGGCGGCGCGGGGCTGCTCGGCGGCGCCGCGCTGGGCGTCCTGCTCACGGAGGTCGCGCTGGCCCGCCGCGTGGTCGGCGGCCACAACGACGCCCCGCCCCACGCCGACGGCCGCTACGGCTCCGCGTTCGTGCACCGCCTGGGCCGCGAGCCGCTGCTGCTGGGCGTCCTGGGCGACTCCACGGCGGCCGGCCAGGGCGTGCACCGCCCCCGGCAGACCCCGGGCGCGCTGCTGGCCTCGGGCCTGGCGGCGGTCGCGGAGCGCCCCGTCGAGCTGCGCACCGTCGCCCTGTCCGGCGCCCAGTCCTACGACCTCGAACGCCAGGTCACCCAGGTCCTCTCGCTCCCCGACGGCGTCCCCGACGTCTGCGTGATCATGATCGGGGCCAACGACGTCACCCACCGGGTGCCCTACGCCCGCTCCGTGCGGCTGCTGTCGGAGGCGGTGCGCCGGCTGCGCGACGCGGGCTGCGAGGTGGTCGTGGGCACCTGCCCCGACCTGGGCACGATCGAGCCGGTCTACCAGCCGCTGCGCTGGCTGGCCCGGCGACTGAGCCGCCAGCTGGCGGCGGCCCAGACGATAGGGGTGCTCCAGGCGGGCGGGCGCACGGTCTCGCTGGGCGACCTGCTGGGCCCGGAGTTCGCGGCCAACCCGCGCGAGCTGTTCGGGCCGGACAACTACCACCCCTCCGCCGAGGGCTACGCCACGGCCGCCATGGCCGTGCTGCCCACGCTCTGCGCGACCCTGGGCCTGTGGCCCGAGGACGAGCGGCCGGACGCCGCCCGCCGCGAGGGCATCCTGCCGGTGGCCACGGCGGCCGCCCAGGCGGCGGCCGAGGGCGGTACGGAGGTCACGGCGACGGCCCGCGGCCGCTGGGCCCTGCTCAAGCACCGCAAGCGCCGCCGGCTGCCCGCCCACACCGAGGCCGCCGAGCAGTCCGCCCCCGGTCGTACCCTGTGAGCGTGTGAGCAAGCGCTTGGAAAGAGTCCCGCATCACAGCCCGCAGATCGTGACCAGAGGGCTACGGGCGGGTAACTTCCCGGACGTCAGCCCTCTCGCGCCCTTGGAGCCGTGATGCCCGAAGCCGTGATCGTCTCAACCGCCCGCTCCCCCATCGGACGCGCCTTCAAGGGCTCCCTGAAGGACATGCGGCCAGACGACCTCACCGCCGCGATCATCCAGGCGGCGCTCGACAAGGTCCCCGGCCTCGACCCGCGCGAGATCGACGACCTGATGCTCGGCTGCGGCCTGCCCGGCGGCGAGCAGGGCCACAACCTCGGCCGGATCGTGGCCGTGCAGATGGGCATGGACCACCTGCCCGCCACCACGATCACCCGCTACTGCGCCTCCTCGCTCCAGACCACCCGCATGGCGCTGCACGCCATCAAGGCGGGCGAGGGCGACGTCTTCATCTCGGCCGGCGTGGAGACCGTCTCCCGCTCGGTCAACGGCTCCTCCGACGGCATGCCGGGCACCCACAACCCGCTCTTCGCCGACGCCGAGGCCCGTACGGCCGCCCGCGCCGAGCAGGGCGGCGAAGGCTGGCACGACCCGCGCGAGGACGGCCTGGTCCCGGACGCGTACATCGCGATGGGCCAGACCGCCGAGAACCTCGCCCGCCTCAAGGGCGTCACCCGCGAGGACATGGACGAGTTCGGCGTCCGCTCGCAGAACCTCGCCGAGCAGGCGATCGCCAAGGGCTTCTGGCAGCGCGAGATCACCCCGGTGACGCTGCCCGACGGCACGGTCGTCTCCATGGACGACGGCCCGCGCGCGGGCGTGACCATGGAGGGCGTGGCGGGCCTCAAGCCGGTCTTCCGCCCCGACGGCCTGGTCACCGCCGGCAACTGCTGCCCGCTCAACGACGGCGCCGCCGCCCTGGTGATCATGTCCGACACCAAGGCCCGGGAGCTGGGGCTGACCCCGCTCGCCCGCGTCGTCTCCACCGGCGTCTCGGCGCTCTCGCCGGAGATCATGGGCTACGGCCCGGTGGAGGCCAGCAAGCAGGCCCTGAAGCGGGCCGGCCTGACGATCGGCGACATCGACCTGGTCGAGATCAACGAGGCCTTCGCCGCGCAGGTGATCCCCTCCTACCGCGACCTGGGCATCGACATCGACCGGCTGAACGTCAACGGTGGCGCCATCGCCGTCGGCCACCCGTTCGGCATGACGGGCGCGCGCATCACGACCACGCTGATCAATTCGCTCCAGTTCCACGACAAGCAGTTCGGCCTGGAGACGATGTGTGTGGGTGGCGGCCAGGGCATGGCGATGGTGATCGAGCGGCTGAGCTGAGCCGCAGCGGAGGGTAGGGGTCGCCTGAGGAACGAAGGCGGCACCTGCCCGCAGCGGAGGCGAAGCTCAGCGCGACCACAAGCACGAGCGGCTGAGCTGAGCCGCAGCGGAGGGTAGGGGTCGCCTGAGGAACGAAGGCGGCACCTGCCCGCAGCGGAGGCGAAGCTCAGCGCGACCACAAGCACGAGCGGTTGAGCTAATGGCTGGGTGATGCAGGGCCCCCGGCAACTGCCAGGAGCACCCGTCACGGACCTTGCCGAAACGTGACCGAATCTCCCCCAGGATGTGACCAACGTCCCGGGGGAGATTCGTTTCCGCAGGTCAGAGTGGTTGAAGGTAGAACGTCCCGGACCTAAGTCCCGCCCGATTCATGACGTTTCGCACTGCGCCCGCCCGGAGGCGTGCGCGAAGCTGAGGTAGGAATTCGGGGGATCCACACCAACCGGGAGTTCGCCAGTGAGCGCCATGTCTCTTGCCCTGCTGCTGGCCGCTGCCGCCGCCACGGCCGCGGGCACCGCCGCCCTCCTCGGCACGCGCGGTCTGCGCCGGCAGATCACGGAGCTGCGCGCCGACCTGGCGGCCGCGACGGCCGAGCGCGAGGCGCGCGCCGCGGCGGTGCCGCCGGCGCGCAGCGCCCCGGTCGCCGAGCTCGCCGAGATACGCGCCGCGGTGGCCGACGCCCTCGCCGAGGAGCGCGAGCGGGAGCTGGCCGAGGCCCGCGCGTTCTGGGCCGCGCAGGAGGCCCGCGACCTGACCGGCGCCACCGACGCCGCGTCCCTGCTGGGCGGCCTCCACGGGCTGGGCGACGAGCCGCTCCTGGAGAGCCCCTACGGCGGCTTCTACCTGCCCCGCCAGACCGACCCGGCCGACGAGGCCGAGGCGGCCGACTCCCCCGAGCTGGCCGCGGCCCGCCGCCGGCACCCCTCGCACCCCGACTTCTCGCCGGCGGCGGCCGCCGGCGCCGCGCCCGACGATCACGAGCGCACCGTCGAGCGCCTGGAGGAGCTGGCGGAGGCCGGCGTCCCGCTGGCGGACGTCCGGCCCGGCCCGCTGGGCACCCTCGACGTCTACGTCTTCGCCGACGGCACCACCGTCTGCATGACCCCCGGGCACCGCGAGACCTCCGAGCGCCTCGCCGACGCCCTGCGCGCCGGGGACGCGCCCGTGCTCCTCGGGGGCTCCGGCGTCTCGGGCGCCTACGCCCTGACGTTCCGGTGCGCGACGGGCAGCGTCTACGTCCTGGCGGACCGGGTCATCGCGTCCCTCTGACGTGGCGCCCGCCGCCGTACGCGCCCGGGCAGGCCCTAGAGCCCGCAGCGGCGCCCGGCGGCCGTCACGAGCTCCACGGCGTCGGCCACTCCCTTCGCCACATCGCCGGAGGCCATGAGCGCCTCGGCCAAATCATGGCCGGCCACCGCCACTTGGTCCGCCACCGCGAACATCCCCGCGTCCGGCATCTCCCGCGGCTCGGCCACGCCGGGCTCCTCGATCCGCTGGGCCCACGCGGCCAGCTCCCGGGCCAGGGCCAGCGCCTCCGCCGCGGCACCGCGGCTCAGTCGGGACTGCGGCAGCGTCCGCAGACGGTCGGCGAAGCTGTCCACGGCGGCCAGGAGAGGCGTCACATCATCCACGCCACGAGCCTATGCGCCGCCGACCGACTGTTGCCAACGCTTGAACACTCGGGCACGGTGACATGAAGGACCATCATTCCACGCGTCCGGAGGCGCCGATGTCGCACGTCTTCTCCGACGAGACCCACCGGAACCTGCTCTCCCGAATCCCCGCCTGCACCGGCCGCGAAGTGGCCGACTGGCTGCGCACGGTCGAAGAAGGACCTTCTCTCTTCCGCTTCGAGGAGAAGGTGAGCTGGCTGCGCGGAGAGCACAATCTCGCTTACGGCCACGCAAAGGCGATCGTCCACGAGTACGACCTCCGACGGGCCGCGCGGAAGCTTCGGTAGCGGGCGCGCGCCGCGAAAACAACGGGGCCCGGGAAGACCGAACAGTGGTCTTCCCGGGCCCCGGTGCCTCTGCCGCGGCGCGCCGTGGATTTATGCGGCGCGCCGTGGCGGAGGGCTAGTCGTTATTCAGGATCGCGATGAGGCGGAGGATCTCGGTGTAGATCCACACCAGCGTCATCGTCAGACCGAAGGCGGCCAGCCAGGACTCCTCGCGCGGAGCGCCGTACTGGATGCCGTCCTCGACCTGCTTGAAGTCCAGCGCCAGGAACGCGGCACCGATGACGACGCCGATGAGCCCGAAGACGATGCCGAGGCCGCCGCTGCGCAGACCCATGCCGTCGCCGCCGCCGAAGACGGCGACCGCGAAGTTGACCATCGCCAGCAGCGAGAAGCCGATGGCGGCGGCGATCACGAAGCGGGTGAAGCGCGCGTTGACCCGGATGATCCGGGTCCGGTACGCGATCAGCACACCGGCGAACACGGCCATCGTGCCGAGCACGGCCTGCATCGGGGCGCCCTTGGCGACCTCGTTGTAGGCCTGGCTGATCACACCGAGGAAGAGACCCTCGAAGGCGGCGTAGGCCAGGATGATCGCCGGCGAGATCGTCCGCCGGAAGGACTGCACGAGGCCGAGGACCATCGCCACGATGCCGGCCGCGAAGCCGACGCCGACCGGCAGCCGCATCGCCCACGCCGCACCGGCGGCGAGGACCACGAGCCCCAGGGTGATGGAGGTCCGCGCGACGACGTCGTCGATCGTCATGCGGTCGGCGGCGCGCGCGGGGGCCTGCGGCGGGTAGCCCTGCTGCAGGTCGGGCCCACCGGCGTACGGATCGGCCGCGTACGGGTTGGCCGCGTAGGGATTGGCGGGCTGCGCGTAGGGGTTCTGCGCGTACGGGTTCTGGGCGTACTGCTGCTGACCGGCGTACGGGTTGCCCTGGGCCGCGGTCCCGGCCTGCCGGCCCGCGTCGAAGCCCGCGTGACCGCCGCTGAAGCCCCGTCGCGAGAAGACCGGGTTCCTGCTCCTCATCTCACTCCTCCATGGCCACCCTGCGCGGCCTTGGCGTCAAGGGTAATGGGGGAGCAAAGGAAAGACTCTCCTGCTACGGAAGGATCTTTTCTTCGCCGGGCCCCGTACCGGACAACGCGAACCCGCGTCCGGCGGTTCCGGGAGTACCACGAATTGCGGCACTCTTAACGCGTCGTCCATGGCAATACAGGGGTCCCGCGTGGCGGAGAGGTGCCCGGAGCCGGACTTGAACCGGCACGGCCCGAAGGGCCAGCGAGGTTTAAGCTCGCCGTGTCTGCATTCCACCATCCGGGCGGGACTCTCGGCCGGGCGCGGGGCATGGCGGGACTGCGCGAACCTTCCCCCCGAACCTCCCCCCGAGGAGAGCAGGACGAGCCTAGCCGGGTGACGCCCCCCGATCAGCGGAACGGTGACCCGAGGTTGTCTTATTTTATTGGCAACTGAGCCTCCATCAGTGCAGGGATGACGCCATTGGCACATGCCAGAGGCCGATCCCCCCCGTTCACCCCCGCCCGCCGGAAGGGAAGGGGAATTGTCGCAATCTCGTCGCTCTCGGTAAGGGCTCCGTCTCCTACCCAAGGATGACGGGGACCGCGGACCGTACCTCTCGGGACTGCCCCGGGAACCGGCGCTCCGGCTGATCCCGGCGGCCCGCGGACGGCGGACCATGGAGTAGTCCCCCGCACCGCCGTCCCGACAGGAGCGCTTCCCCGTGACCACCACCCCCTTCGGCGTCCCGACCGCCGTGCGCAGCACCGCGGTCGCCGCCCGTGCCACGGATCTCACCAAGGTCTACGGACAGGGCGAGACCCAGGTGGTCGCGCTGAACGCGGTCTCCGTCGACTTCCGGCAGGCCGAGTTCACCGCGATCATGGGCCCGTCCGGCTCCGGCAAGTCGACCCTCATGCACTGCATGGCCGGCCTCGACAGCATCTCCAGCGGCTCGGCCCGCATCGGCGACACCGAGCTGACCTCCCTGAACGACAAGAAGCTCACCCGGCTGCGCCGCGACAAGATCGGCTTCATCTTCCAGGCCTTCAACCTGCTGCCCACGCTGAACGCCCTGGAGAACATCACGCTCCCGATGGACATCGCCGGCCGCAAGCCCGACCAGGCGTGGCTGGACACGGTCGTCTCCACGGTCGGCCTGTCCGGGCGCCTCAAGCACCGGCCGAACCAGCTCTCCGGCGGTCAGCAGCAGCGCGTGGCCGTGGCCCGCGCCCTGGCCGGCCGCCCCGAGATCATGTTCGCCGACGAGCCCACCGGAAACCTCGACTCCCGTTCCGGCGCCGAGGTCCTGGGCTTCCTGCGCAACTCCGTGCGCGAGCTCGGCCAGACCGTCGTGATGGTCACCCACGACCCCGTCGCCGCCTCCTACGCGGACCGCGTGGTCTTCCTCGCCGACGGCAACATCGTCGACGACATGAGCACGCCCACCGCCGACGGGGTGCTGGACCGCATGAAGCGGTTCGACGCCAAGGGCCGCACGAGCTGACCACCGCCGGATCCGACCCCCAGGACTGACCTCCATGTTCCGCACCGCCTTGCGCAACGTGCTCGCGCACAAGGCCCGGCTGCTGATGACCGTCCTCGCCGTCATGCTCGGCGTGGCCTTCGTCTCCGGCACCCTGGTCTTCACCTCGACCATCTCCGCGGCCTTCCAGAAGAGCTCCGAGAAGGGCTTCACCGGCGTCGACGTCGCCATCGAGCCCCACCGGACGTCCGACGAGGGCGACCGTCCCGGCGCCACGCCGCAGCTCACCCAGCGCCTCCTCGACCGGGCGGCCCACGCCCCCGGCGCCGCCTCCGCCACCGGCTCGGTCAGCGGCTTCGCCGCCATCGCCGACAAGCACGGCAAGCTCGTCGGCGAGGGCTTCTCCTCCTCCGGCGCCAACTACTACCCGGGCGCCGGAGGCAAGGACCCCCGCTACCCGCTGAAGAGCGGCCGCGCCCCGCAGGGCGCGAACGAGATCGCGCTGGACGCCAAGACCGCCGACCGCGCCGGCTACAAGGTCGGCGACACCGTACGGATCTCCGTCGACGGCCCCGTCCTGTCGCAGAAGCTCACCGGCGTCTTCACCACCGACGACGGCAACGTCTCCGCGGGCGGCAGCCTCGCCCTCTTCGACACCCCCACGGCGCAGAAGCTCTACGCCAAGCCCGGCGAGTTCAGCCGCATCGACGTGAAGGCCGCCGCCGGCACCTCCCAGACGGCGCTGAAGAGCTCCCTCGAGAAGATCCTGCCCAAGAACGCCGAGGCCACCACGGCCAAGGAGCTCGCCGACGAGCAGAGCCGGATGATCTCCCAGAGCATGGACGGCATGCGGACCAGCCTGCTGGTCTTCGCCGGCATCGCCCTCTTCGTCGGCATCTTCATCATCGCCAACACCTTCACCATGCTGGTCGCCCAGCGCACCAAGGAGCTGGCGCTGCTGCGCGCGGTCGGCGCGAGCCGCCGCCAGGTCACCCGCTCGGTGCTCATCGAGGCGTTCGTGGTGGGCGCGGTCGCCGGTGTGACCGGTCTGCTCGCGGGCATCGGCATCGGCACCGGCCTGCGGGCGCTGATCAGCGGCACGGGCGCCACCATCCCGGACGGCCCGCTGGTGGTCGAGCCCAGCACGATCGTGACCTCGCTGACCGTCGGCATCGTCGTCACCATGCTCGCCGCCTGGCTGCCCGGCCGCCGCGCCGCGAAGATCCCGCCGGTCGCCGCGATGAACAGCGTCCACGCGGTGGCCACCACCAAGTCCCTGGTGGTCCGCAACTCCATCGGCGGCGTCATCACCGCCATCGGTGCCGCGATCGTCCTGACCGCCACCAGCTCGACCATGATGGGTCTGGGCGCGGGCCTGGTCCTCATCGGCGTGTTCGTGCTGACGCCGCTGCTGTCCCGCCCGGTGATCGCCGCCGCCGCTCCGGTCCTGCGGCTCTTCGGGATGCCCGGCAAGCTGGCCCGGCAGAACGCGGTCCGCAACCCGCGCCGCACCGCCGCCACCGCCTCCGCGCTGATGATCGGCCTCACCCTGATCACCGGCCTGACCGTCATCGCCGGCAGCGTGCAGCAGGCCATCGACAAGATGGCCACGGGCTCCCTGAAGGCCGACTACGTCGTCTCCATGGCCAGCATGACCCCGCTGTCCACCGATGTGGAGAAGAAGCTCGCCGCCCACCCGGACGTCACCGCCAGCAGCCCGCTGCGCAGCTCCCCGGCCCGCATCGGCGGCGACCACCAGAGCCTCACCGGCGTCGACGGCAGGAACATCGCCAAGGTCACCAACCTCGAGTTCACGGCCGGCTCGGTCGCCGGGCTCACCGGTGACAAGGTCGTCGTGGACGACGCCACGGCCCGCACCCAGCACTGGAAGCTGGGCTCGTCCCTCGACGTCACCTTCGAGGACGGCAAGAAGGGCAAGCTGACGGTCGGCGGCGTCTACAAGGGCAACGACCTGATGCGCGGCGTCTGGATCGACAAGGACACCCTCGCCCCGCACCAGAGCCAGGTCGACGACCGCCAGGTCATGATCAAGGTCAAGGGCGGGCCCGGTGAGAAGGTCGAGGACTCGCTGCGCAAGGCCCTCGGCGACAACCCCGCCATCCAGATCCAGACCAAGAAGGACATCTCCGACAACATATCCAAGGCCATCGGCCTGCTGCTGAACATGCTCTACGGCCTGCTGGCCATGGCCGTGGTGGTCGCCGTCCTCGGCGTCATCAACACCCTGGCGATGTCCGTCTTCGAGCGTCAGCAGGAGATCGGCATGCTGCGGGCCATCGGCCTGGACCGCAAGGGCATCAAGCGCATGGTCCGCCTGGAGTCGCTGGTCATCTCGCTCTTCGGCGGTGTGATGGGCGTCGGCCTCGGTGTCTTCTTCGGCTGGGCCGCGGGCGACCTCATCAAGAAGGGCCTGAACACCTACGAGCTGGTCCTCCCGTGGGGCCGGATGGGGCTCTTCCTGCTGCTGGCCGCCGTGGTCGGTGTGCTGGCCGCGCTGTGGCCCGCCCGCCGGGCCGCCAAGCTGAACATGCTCTCGGCCATCAAGGCCGAGTAGCGGCCCGCGGCGCACGCCGCGGCACGGAGGCGAAGGGGCCCGGTCCGTACGGACCGGGCCCCTTCGGCATACCCGCGGGCGGGGCTCAGCGCCAGTCGCGGGTGCGCAGCGGCAGGCCCGGTGCGCCGCTCCGCGGGGTGCGGACGGCCAGCACCTGGTTCACACCGATGCGGTTGCGCTCGAAGGACAGGGCGCTGGCGGCCATGTACAGCCGCCAGACCCGGGCCCGCCCGGGGGAGGTGAGCCGTACGGCCTCGTCCCAGTGGGCCTCCAGGTTGGCCACCCAGCGGCGCAGCGTCAGCCCGTAGTGCTCGCGCAGGGCCTCGACGTCGCGGACCTCGAAGCCGGCCTCCTCCAGCTGGGCCACGGTCCGTCCGACGGGCGCGAGTTCGCCGTCGGGGAAGACGTAGCGGTCGATGAAGGCGTCGACCGTGTAGCCGTCCTCGTCCCGCAGCGGGCGGCGGGCGATCTGGTGGTTGAGCAGCCGGCCGCCGGGCCGCAGCAGGCCGTGGAGGTCGGCGGCGTACTCGGCGTAGCGGGCGGAGCCGACGTGCTCGGCCATGCCGATGGAGGAGATGGCGTCGAAGGGCCCGTCGGAGACCTCGCGGTAGTCCTGGACGCGGATCTCCACCCGGTCCGCCAGACCGGCCTCGGCGATGCGCTTGCGGGCGTAGGCGGCCTGTTCCTCGGAGAGGGTGATGCCGACGGCGCTCACCCCGTACGTACGGGCGGCGTGCAGCACCATGGAGCCCCAGCCGCAGCCGACGTCGAGCAGGCGCGTACCCGGCGCCAGGGCCAGCTTGCGGCAGACGAGGTCGAGCTTGGCGTGCTGGGCGTCCTCGAGGGTGGAGGCGCCGTCCCCGTCGCTCCCCCAGTACGCGCAGGAGTAGACCATGGAGGGGCCGAGGACCCGCTCGTAGAAGGCGTTGCCGACGTCGTAGTGGTGGCTGATGGCCTGTTTGTCGCGGCGGAGGGTGTGCAGCGGGCCGCCGGTGCGGCGGGCCTCCTCGGGGGGCGGGGCGGGCGGCGTCCAGGGCCCGGCGAGCCGGAGCAGTTCGCGGCCCACGGCACGGAACTCCGGGTCGCGCAGGGCGCCCAGCACGGCGGCCGGCCCGGTGCGGCGGGAGGCGGTGTCCTCGTCACGCTCCCAGAACGAGCCGGAGAGCAGCTCCAGGGCCGTGTAGAGGTCGCCCTCGATGTCGAGGTCGCCGGCCACCCAGGCTCGGGCCAGGCCGAGCTCGCCGGGCTTCCACAGCAGCCGGCGCAGGGCGCGGCGGCGCCGGACGACGAGGACGGGGGTGCCGGGCGGGCCTGACTCGCTGCGGTCCCAGGCCCGTACCCGGACGGGGAGCGGGGCGCCCAGGGCGCGTTCCGCGAGGGCGGTGAGCCGTCGAGCGGCCTCGGCCATGTCGCACACCTCCATGAAGAAGGGTCAGCAGATCGTTGCACCTGACATCTGAAACGCCGCCAGGTCCCGCTGTAGTCCTTCCCCGTGCGACGGATCCGGGTACGCCGAAGGGCGCCCACCCCACGGATTGGTGGACGCCCTTCGGCGGTATGCGACTGTTCTGCCGTTCAGCGGTGACCCGAGGTCAGGAGGCCTTGGCCTTCTCGGTCTTGGCCGCGGGCTGCGGGGCCGGCTTGGCGGCCTCGTAGAACTCCTCGCGCGGGTTCTCCATGGCACGCAGGGAGACGACCTCGCGCTTGAGGAACATGGCGAGGGTCCAGTCCGCGAAGATACGGATCTTGCGGTTCCAGGTCGGCATGGCCATGCCGTGGTAGCCACGGTGCATGTACCAGGCCAGACGGCCCTTGAGCTTGATCTTCGTCTTGCCGAAGACCAGCATCGCGACACCCTTGTGGAGGCCGAGGCCGGCCACGGCGCCCTTGTTGGCGTGCGAGTACGTCTTCTGCGGGAAGCCGCGCATGCCGGACAGGACGTTGTCGCCGAGGACCTTGGCCTGGCGCAGCGCGTGCTGGGCGTTCGGCGGGCACCAGGCGTTCTCGTTGCCCGCCTTGCGGCCGACCATGTCCGGGACCTGGGCGTTGTCGCCGGCGGCCCAGATGTAGTCGGTGCCCTGGACCTGGAGGGTCTCGGAGGTGTCGACGTGGCCGCGCGGACCCAGCGGCAGGCCGAAGCGGGCCAGGGCCGGGTTGGGCTTGACGCCCGCGGTCCACACGATCGTGTTGGCGTCGACCTCGAGGCCGTTCTTCAGCACGACGTGGCCGTCGACGCAGGAGTCCATGGAGGTCGAGAGGTAGATCTCGACGCCGCGGCTCTCCAGGTGCTTCTTGCCGTACTCGCCGAGCTTGGGACCGACCTCGGGGAGGATCTTGTCCGCGGCGTCGACGAGGATGAAGCGCATGTCCTCGCGCTTCACGTTGGGGTAGTACTTGGCGGCGTCCCGCGCCATGTCCTCGACCTCGCCGATCGTCTCGGCGCCGGCGAAGCCACCACCGACGAAGACGAAGGTCAGCGCCTTGCGGCGGATCTCCTCGTCCTTCGTCGAGTCGGCCTTGTCGAGCTGCTCGAGAACGTGGTTGCGCAGGCCGATGGACTCCTCGATGCCCTTCATGCCGATGCCGTTCTCGGCGAGGCCGGGGATCGGGAAGGTACGGGAGACGGCGCCGAGCGCGATCACCAGGTAGTCGAAAGGCAGCTCGTAGGCCTCGCCGACGAGCGGCGCGATCGTGGCAACCTTGCGGTCCTGGTCGATCGTGGTGACACGGCCGGTGAGAACCTCCGCCTTGGGCAGGACGCGGCGCAGCGGCACCACGACGTGGCGCGGCGAGATGCTGCCGGCGGCTGCTTCAGGAAGGAAGGGCTGGTACGTCATGTACGAGCGCGGGTCGACGACCGTGACGGTCGCCTCGCCGTAGCGCATCTTCTTGAGGATGCGGCGTGCCGCGTACAGGCCGACGTACCCACCGCCTACTACGAGGATCCGTGGACGCTCCGTGGTGCTCATGGTTCGAGTATCCAGCACTCCACACAGGGGTGCTCGTGAGCCCCTTCACAAGAGCCCGAGGGGGGTCTGCTACACTCCGCCGCCCCCGTGACCGACGCCATAGGCCCGTGGTGGAACCACCTGACCCCGCCGGGCGTTGATCACCCCCGCTGAACTGGCCTTGCGACGCCGGCGGCGACTGGACCACGTTCCGGCGGGGTTCCGCATAAGCGTTTCTTTAAGACGGCGGAAACCACACGGTTTCCGGCCGCGAGGGGCCACAGGGCCCCGGAAGGGGGCCAGAAGGCCTCCTTCCGGGGTCCTAGGACCGCTTTTTCATGTGAAGGATTTCACGAACATTCCTCGGCGGACCACTCCCAGGGCGGTTCCCGAGGCCCCTCAGGCGACGCTCCAGGCGATCCCGTCGAGGATGTCGTGCTCGCTGACGACCACCTCGTGGGCCCCGCAGCGCTCCATCACGGAGCGCAGGACGAGCGCCCCGGCGGCGATGACGTCGACCCGGCCGGGGTGCATCACGGTCATCGCGGCGCGCTCGGCGTGGGTGGAGCCCAGCAGCCGCTCGGTGATCTCGCGGACCCGCTCGTAGGAGATCCGGGAGTGGTGGATGGCCGCCGAGTCGTACTCGTCCAGACCGAGCGCGATCGCCGCGACCGTGGTGACCGAGCCGGCCAGGCCGACCAGGGTGCGGGCCTCGCCCAGCGGGACGGTCTCCGCGGCCAGGTCCAGCGCGGCCTCGACGTCGGCACGTATCGCGGCGATCTGCTCGGCCGACGGCGGGTCCGTCACCTCGCCGTCCACGACGAGATGACGTTCCGTCATCCGTACGCAGCCCACGTCGACGCTGCGCGCGGCCCGCACATGGGCGTCGCCGACCACGAACTCCGTGGAGCCGCCGCCGATGTCCACCACCAGATACGGCCGGGCCAGGTCGTCCCGGCCGGTCAGCTCACGGGTGGCGCCGGTGAAGGAGAACTCCGCCTCCTGGTCCCCGCTGATCACCTCGGGCTCCACGCCCAGGGTGTCCACCACGCCGCGCACGAACTCCTCGCGGTTGGACACGTCGCGGGACGCGGACGTCGCCACGAAGCGCACCCGCTCGGCACCGTGCGCCCTGATCACCTCGGCGTACTCCCGGCACGCGGCGAACGTCCGCTCCAGCGCCTCCGGCGCGAAGCGGCCCGTGCGGTCCACGCCCTGGCCCAGCCGGACGATCGTCATCCGGCGGTCGAGCTCCTTGAGCTCGCCGGTCGCCGGGTCGGCGTCGGCGATGAGCAGCCGGATGGAGTTCGTCCCGCAGTCGACGGCGGCGACGCGCGTCACGCGCACCCCTCCTCACCGGCGCACGGGGTCACGCACGGGCCCTTGCTCCACCACTCGGGCAGCAGCGCCAGCGCCTCGTCGCCGAAGGGGTTCACGCCCGGCCCCGCGACCAGCGAGTGGCCGACGAGCACGTGGAGGCACTTGACCCGGTCCGGCATACCGCCGGCGCTCGGGAAGCCCTCCAGCACCTCGATCGCGTCCCGGCGCCGGATGTAGTCCTCGTGCGCGGCACGGTAGGCGGCGGCGAGCTCGGGGTCGGTCGCCAGCCGGTCCTGCATCTCCTTCATCAGCCCGGAACCCTCCAGGGTCCCGATGGCGGACGCGGCGCGCGGGCACGTCAGGTAGTAGAGGGTCGGGAACGGGGTGCCGTCCTCCAGCCGCGGCGCGGTCTCGACGACGTCGGGGTTGCCGCACGGGCAGCGGTGAGCGATGGAGCGCAGGCCGCGCGGCGGCCGCCCCAGCTGCTCCTTGAACGCGGCGATGTCCGCGGCGGTCGGCTCGGTGGACTCGGTCTGAGGCGGAGGGGTGTCCATGTGCTCGCTCGTACTCGGTGTTGCTCGGTCTGGGGTCTGGGATGCCCGGTGGAGGACCGGGCGGGGAGGACGGGGCCGGTCAGCGCTGCCCGTCGGCGGAGTCCACGTCCTCCCAGAGGTTGCTGTACCAGGGCCGGTCGGCCGTGCCCCGGTCCCGGGGCGGCCGGGTGGTCCCGCCGCCGCCCACCACGCTGTAGCCGGTCTCGCCGGGGCGGAGGTAGTGGAGGTGCTCGCGCGCCTGCTGCTCGATGTACGCGGGGTCCTCCAGGCGGGCCTTCTCGTCGCGCAGCAGCTTCACCTGCTCGCGGGTGTGCTCCGTCTGGCGCCGCTGGTCGGCGATGTCCGAACGCTGGGTGACCCACTGGCGCATCGGGTAGGCGAGGGCGACGACGATGGAGCAGACGACGAGGGCCAGCAGCGCGGCCCGGCCCGTGAGCCGGCTGCGCCGCGGCGGCCGCGCCCGGTAGACCCGCGCCGCGGCGGGGCCCTGCACGAGCGCCGTACCGAGCGCCTTGAGCCTGGTCGCGGTGGAGAACCGGTCCGCGCCCACGTCGCCTCCCCTGGAGAGTCCGCTACGAACGTACGTCCCCGGACACGGTACGGGACCGCGGCCGGGGACGTACGGAGACTGGCGAGAGCTCAGCCGTTAAGGCTCAACCCGCCGGACGGTCAGCCCTTGAAGCGCGGGAACGCGCTGCGACCGGCGTAGACCGCGGCGTCGTCGAGGATCTCCTCGATGCGCAGCAGCTGGTTGTACTTGGCGACGCGGTCCGAGCGGGCCGGGGCGCCGGTCTTGATCTGACCGCAGTTCACGGCGACGGCGAGGTCGGCGATGGTGACGTCCTCGGTCTCGCCGGAGCGGTGGGACATCATGCACTTGAAGCCGTTGCGCTGGGCCATCTCGACGGCGTCCAGGGTCTCGGTCAGCGAGCCGATCTGGTTCACCTTGACGAGCAGGGCGTTGGCGGAGCCCTCCTCGATGCCGCGGGCCAGGCGCTCGGGGTTGGTGACGAACAGGTCGTCGCCGACGATCTGGACCTTGTCGCCGAGCTTCTCGGTGATGGTGTTCCAGCCGGCCCAGTCGTCCTCGAACAGCGGGTCCTCGATGGAGACGAGCGGGTACGCCTCGACGAGCTCGGCGTAGTACTCGGTCATCTCGGCGGCGGAGCGGTCCTTGCCCTCGAAGGTGTAGACGCCGTCCTTGTAGAACTCGGAGGCGGCGACGTCGAGCGCCAGCGCGATGTCCTGGCCGGGGGTGTAGCCGGCCTCCTTGATGGCCTCGAGGATGAGGTCGAGGGCCGCGCGGTTGGACTCCAGGTTCGGGGCGAAGCCGCCCTCGTCGCCGAGACCGGTGGACAGGCCCTTGGTCTTCAGCACCTTCTTGAGGGTGTGGTAGACCTCGGCGCCCCAGCGCAGGGCCTCGGAGAAGGACTCCGCGCCGATCGGCGCGATCATGAACTCCTGGATGTCCACGTTGGAGTCGGCGTGCGAGCCGCCGTTCAGGATGTTCATCATCGGAACGGGCAGCAGGTGCGCGTTCGGGCCGCCGAGGTAGCGGAAGAGCGGCAGGTCGGACGCCTCGGAGGCGGCGTGCGCGACGGCCAGGGAGACGCCCAGGATGGCGTTGGCGCCGAGCGAGCCCTTGTTGTCGGTGGCGTCCAGGTCGAACATGGCCTGGTCGATCAGGCGCTGCTCGGTGGCGTCGTAGCCGACGAGCTCCGGGCCGATCTGCTCGATGACGGCCAGGACGGCCTTCTCGACACCCTTGCCCAGGTAACGCTTGGGGTCGCCGTCACGCAGCTCGATGGCCTCGAAGGCACCGGTGGAGGCGCCGGACGGCACGGCGGCACGGCCCGTGGAGCCGTCGTCGAGGCCGACCTCGACCTCGACCGTGGGGTTGCCTCGCGAGTCGAGGATCTCGCGAGCTACGACGACGTCGATGGACGGCACGAGGGTCTCCTTCGTGTGTGCTGGAGTTCTGCGACACGAGCCTAACGGGCGCCGGGGGCTGCGCCCGCCCTTGGACCGATCACCGGACCGAAAATTGGCACAAAAGCCGAGATCACCGGATGAATCGTCGGTGTGTTCGCTCAACGAGGACGGGACTTCGCGCCGGCCCGGCGGGCGGAAACGGCGGAGCCCCGCCCCGATGCGGCTCGGGGGGGAAGGCGCATCGGAGCGGGGCGGTCCGTCGGACGAGTGCGGGCGTGCTCAGCCGAGGTGCAGCATCTGGCCCGGGTAGATCACATCGGCATCGTCGATGATCTTCTTGTTGAGCTCGTAGAGCTTCTCCCAGCCGCCCTTGACCTTCTTGGCCGTGGCGATCGAGCCCAGGGTGTCGCCCTGCTTGACCTCGTACTCGCCGTCGCCCTTCTTGAAGGTCGGGGTCTTGGCGTGCTTGCCCGGGGTCTGCTTGCCCGTGGACGGGGTCTCGGTGCCCTGCGACGGCTTGGCGTGCTTGCCGGACGGGCGCTGGCCACGGTCGGCGTGGGTCTTGGTGGAGGTGTCGCGGTCGCCGGTGGACTTCGACGGCTTGGACTTCGAGGAGCCGCCGGAGACGTCGATGTCGGGGGCCGGGCCGCCCTTGCTCAGGCCGACGCCGCAGCGGGGCCAGGCGCCCGGGCCCTGAAGGGCCAGCAGCCGCTCCGCGACGGCGATCTGCTGGGCCTTGCTGGCCTGGTGGGGGTACGAGGCGTACTTGCCGCCGCCCGCCGCGTCCCACGAGGACTTCGAGAACTGCAGGCCACCGAAGTAGCCGTTGCCGGTGTTGATCGACCAGTTGCCACCGGCCTCGCAATTGGCGACCTTGTCCCAGGCCTGGACGGAGGCGGCGCTGGCGGAGGTCGCGGCCATCAGCGGGGCGGCGACGGCCACACCGGCGACACCGGCGAGGGTGGCGACCCGGACGGCCTTGGACGGACGGCGGTGCTTGCCCTTGGACATAAGTCGGTTTCCTCACCGACGCCTACGAGGTGAGCTGTCGGGTTCGGGCTAGTGAGTTCGCCCGGCCCGGTCCGCTGGCGCGCACCGGGGCTTCACCCCAAGCCGTTCCGGTCCTCCGGCCGTTGGCCGTCGTGCCGTTCCGGCGCCTTACCGTGGTTCCCCCGCTCCTGCCTACGGCGCTTGCGCGACGACTCCCCCGGCCGCCGGCAGGATTCGGCGTGGCGACCGAGGTGCTCGCGATGGCGAGCGGTGACGACGTTAAACACAGGCGGCCGACAGGTTCAAACCCCTCTTTTCAGCCACAGTTGCTTGTTATGACCACTGAGAGAGGATCATTTCCGCAGGTGGGAGAAGGGTTTCGAGCAACGGACGGGGAGATTCCGGGCGTAGCGGAACGAGACCCATGTCTCACTTTCGACTGGAACGGACATTCGCCCCGTTCCGCCGCCCGAACCCCCGCGCTACTTCCGGATGTCGAGCCGCTGACCGGGCTGGATGACGTCCGGGTCGGAGCCGACCACCTTCGCGTTCTTCTGATAGATCGTCTTCCAGCCGCCGTCGACCGCGTTCTGCTGGGCGATCTCCGACAGGTTGTCACCGGGCCGCACGGTGTAGCCGGACGGGCCGCCCGGGGTCGTCCGGGCGTCGCCGCGCGAGGCGCGGTCGTCGTCGCCGGAGCGCGACGGCTCGGCCCGGTGCCGGCCGGTGCCCGCCCCCGGGTCCGTGTCCGCGCCGGCGGACGGGCCGGCGGACGGGGTGGCGCCGTCGGCGGGCGTGCCGGAGGGCGACGTGCCGGGCGCGGGCGTGCCCGAGGGGCTGCCGGACGGGGTGCCCGACGGCGTGCCCGAGGGGGTTCCTGACGGAGTGCCGGACGGAGTGCCCGACGGGTCGGTGGACGGGTCCTTGCGGTGCTTGCCGTTGCCGTCGCCGGGCGTACCGGTCGACGGGGTGCCCGTGCCGGGCGTCTTCGACGTGTCGGGCGCCGGGTGCTTGTCGTCCGAGCCGGGCGTGGACGGCTTGCCGGACTCGTGCGCGGGCGTGGACGGCACGGGACGCTCGTGCCCCGGCTTGTGCGACCCCTCGGGCTCGGGCGCCCGGTCCAGGCCGCCGGGGTTGACGTCGGCCGCCGGCGCCTCCTTGCTCAGCCCGGCGCTGTCCGCGCAGCCCCGGAAGGCGTCGGGGCCCTGCTCCTGGAGCATCCGGTCGGCCACGGCGATCTGCTGGGAGCGGCTGGCGAGGTCGGGGCGCGGCGCGTAGTCGATGCCGCCGTTCTGCTCCCAGGCCTCCTGGGTGAGCTGGAGTCCGCCGAAGTAGCCGTTGCCGGCGTTGGCGCTCCAGGTGCCGCCGCTCTCGCACTGGGCCACGTGGTCCCAGGTGTCCGCGTCCGCGGCGGAGGCGCCGGTGGCGGCGAGCAGCGGCATGGCGATGCTCGCGCCCGTCACCCCCGCCGCGACCACGATGGCGGGTACCTGGCGGGGGCGGCGATGTCTACCGTTCCCTGAGCGCATGTGTTCGGCCTCTCGTGCGGCGGCTGATGATGGTCGTCGAAGATAGCGACGCCTCCGGGGAGTCACAAGCCGGTGTAGCGGAGGTCACGTTGAGGTCACACGTTTCGACCGTGCCTCGTGGGGAAGGTGCTTGGGTTAGCCATCCATCCGGCCGGTGGGGGTGAACTCCACGGGCAGCGTGCGGAGTCCACGCATGATGAGGCCCCCGCGCCACCGCAGATCCTCCGGCTCCGCGGCCAGTCTCAGATCGGGCAGCCGGCGCAGCAGGGTCGCGAGGGCGACCTGCCCCTCCAGGCGGGCGAGCGGCGCGCCGAGGCAGTAGTGGATGCCGTGCCCGTAACCCAGGTGCTGGTTGTCGCGGCGGGCCAGGTCGAGGGTGTCCGGATCGGCGAACCGCTCGGGGTCGCGGTCGGCGGCCGCCAGCACGACGAGCACGGGGTCGCCCTCGGCGATCCGCTGCCCGCCGAGGGTCAGCTCCCGGGTGGCGAACCGCCAGGTGGCGAGCTCCACCGGCCCGTCGTAGCGCAGGAGTTCCTCGACGCCGGTGGCGAGCAGGCCCTCGTCGCCCTCGGCCAGCGCGCGCTGGAGGCGCTCCCGCTGGGCGGGGTGGCGGAGGAGGGCGTACATGCCGTTGCCGATGAGGTTGACGGTCGTCTCGAAGCCGGCGAAGAGCAGGATGAAGGCCATCGCCGCGGCCTCGTCCTCGGTGAGGTGCTCGCCGTGGTCGCTCGCCCGGATCAGTCCCGAGATGAGGTCCTCGCCCGGATCCTCCCGCTTGCGGTGGATCAGTTCCGTGAGGTAGCCGCGCATCTTCTTCACCGAGCGGGCCACTCCGCCGCGCGGCCCGCCGCCGTGCCGGATCATCATGCCGGCCCAGTCCCGGAAGTCGTCCTGGTCCTCGCGCGGGACGCCCAGCATGTCGCAGATCGCGTAGATGGGGAGCGGGAAGGCGAACTCGTGGATGAGGTCCGCCTCCCCCTTCTCCCCGAAGCCGTCGATGAGCCGGTCGGTCAGCTCCTGGACCCGGGGCGCGAACTCCGCGACCCGGCGCGGGGTGAACGCCTTGGAGACCAGCCGGCGCAGCCGGGTGTGGTCCGGCGGGTCGATGTTGAGCAGGTGTGTCATGAGATTGGCGCTGCGCTCGCCGGGGATGCCGACCTTGCCCTTGCCGTGGGCGCTCTCGGAGTGGTGCACGGGGTTCTTCGACAGCCGCTGGTCGGCGAGCGCCTGCCGGGCGTCGGCGTACCGCGTCACCAGCCACGCCTCGACGCCGCTGGGCAGCTGTGTGCGGTGGACGGGGGAGTGCTCGCGCAGCCAGGCGTACGCGGGGTACGGATCGGTGGCGAATTCCCAGGTGAACAGGGGCGGGGCAGGGGGCGTACGGTTCTCGTGCACGCCCCCGACGCTACCCAAGGGCGGCCCCGGGGCCTGTCCGGCGGAACGTCGCGAGCTCCCGGCGCTCCCCCGGCGGCAGCGCCCGAAGGGGCGCGGGGAACCGCGCGACCAGCCACGACGGCGCCGCGGCTGATCGACGCCCCGCCGTGGCGCCTCCCGCGGAGCGCTCAGGTGTGGCTGCTGCCGCCGCTGCCGAAGGAGCCGCTGCTGCCCGGGCTCCATTTCTTGCGCTCCTCGGACGGCTCCTCGGGATGGCTGCCCGGGTTGTTGATCTCGTGCGGGAGGACGCGCTCGCCGTTGGCCTCCGTCTGGAGGGTGTCCGACTCGCGGTGCTCGGTGACGTAGCCGATCGCCTCCTCGTCGTCGTCGTGGCCGGGCCCGTGGTCGGGCGAGCTGGGGCCGGCGCTGTGCTCCGGGGGCGTCTGCCAGGCCCCCTGCCGGCGCTGCGGCTGGCTCGGTGGTGGGGGCTCCCGGTCGCGCCACCGCTGCCCGTACACGAAGGCGAGGAGCAGCAGGGCGACGACGCACAGCCCCACGATGAAGGGGGCGAAGCCGCCGACCCAGGGGGGCAGGGCGATGTCCATGTGCTGAGTGCGCATGGGATGCGGGTACCCGGCGACGGCCCCGTCAAGACCGCCGCTGGGCCGAACGGGTGTCCGTCACCCGTCCGTCCGGCCGGAGGTCTCGGCCTCCGCCGCGCGGATCGCGTCCCGGTACGTACGCGCCGCGGCCCGCAGCGCGGTCTCCGGGTCCGTGCCGGCCGCCTCCGCCCGTACGGCCAGCGCCAGCAGCTCGTACCCGACGCCTTCGCCGGCCGGCGTGGCGACGGGCAGGCCGCCGCCGCGCACCCGGGAGGCCAGCTTCGCGGCCAGCGCCAGGGCCGGCTGGCCGAGCGGAACGCCCTCGGTCACGGACTCGCGGCCCTTCTCGGCGGCCTTGGCGCTCATCCAGTGCGCCCTGACCTCCTCGGGCGTCGCCGCGCTCTCCTCGCCGAAGACGTGGGGGTGGCGGTGGACGAGCTTGTCGACGATCGTGCCGGCGACGTCGTCGACCGAGAACGGCTCGTCCGGGTCGTCCTGCGCGATCCGGGCGTGGAAGACCACCTGGAGCAGCACGTCGCCGAGCTCCTCCCGCAGCGCCTCCCGGTCGCCCGTCTCGATGGCCTCCAGGAGCTCGTACATCTCCTCCAGGCCGTATTTGGCCAGGTCCTCGTGGGTGCGGATGGCGCTCCACGGGCAGGCGGCGCGGATGCGGTCCATGACCTGGACGAGGTCCAGCAGCCGGGCGCCCGGCAGGTCGTACGAGCCGGGCAGCAGCTCCAGCGCCGGCATCCGCTCCCGTCCCGAGCCGGCCAGCCGGGCCAGGCCGTCGGTCAGCGCCGACTCGCCCACGGCGGACGTGAGGACGACGACGGTCCTCGATCCGTCGAGGCAGTGGTCGACGAGCTCGCGGGCCGACGGCACCGCGTGCTCCACCTGGACGCCGGCCTCCCGCAGATAGGGCAGCTGCGGGTGCCCGGCGTCGGCACAGACCACCCGGTCGGCCTCGCGCAGGGTCTGCCAGGCGGGCCAGGACAGCATGCCGGGGGCGACCCGGTGGCTGGTGGTGAGCAGGACGATGCGGCCGGAGGAGTCGTTCACCTGGTCGTTCACACCGCCGAGCCTAGGCGACCGGCGCCGGCCCGCTCACGCCGGCTGACCGGGGGCCGGCGCGGTCGCGGGCCGCAGCCACGGCTCCAGCACGGTCCTGGCCGTGCCGCGCCGGGCGTCCCAGGTGCCGTAGCGGGGGTTGAGGTCCACCCGCAGGGCCTCGGACGTGCGCATGAGGACCTCGTTGGTGCGGGCCGGGCCCAGCTTCCGTTCCAGCTTGGCGCGGACCAGCCCGGTCCTGAGCTCCTGGTCGACCTGGCCGGGCGCGATGCCGGCCGCGAGGAAACGGCCGTCGACCGCGTCGGCGCCGCCGAGCATCCGCTCGACCTGGTGCCGGCGGTCCTGGAGCTCCCGGCGGGTGACGTCCACGCCGTTGTCCTCCCCGGCCCGCTCCACGATCCGGTACTGCACCAGGCGCACGAGGGTGTCCTGGCTCAGCCGGGCGCTGGCGGCCAGCAGCTGCGGCCCCTGCGGGGAGGAGCGTTGCGCGGCGCGTACGTCCTCCACCTCGTGCTGGAGCCGGGCGACGGTGATCCGGTCCTGGCCCACGACGGCCGCGGCCCCCGGATGCGGCGCCGATCCGCACCCGGTGAGCAGCGGGGCCGCGGCGAGCAGAGCGGCGGCGGAGACGGAGAGCGCTGTCCTGCGGCGGATCATGAAGCCTCCTGGCAGAGATCACGAACGAAGCAGAGATCACGGACGAACAGGGGCGGGACCGTTGATCGATGGTAGGCAGTCCCTGGGGCCCCGGCCACTGATTCGGCCAACGATCCCGGGGGTGTTGGGGCACGTGGTACGGCCCCGGGTTGCGCCGACTGCCGCGCCCCGGCCCCCGGCCGGCCCACCGGCACCGGTCCGGAACGGTGCCGGTGGTGGGAAATCCGGGTGAACCGGACGGCGTGGCTTCTCGTCTCCGAGTGGGAGGCCTGGCACGCGCCGGGCTCCGCTTATCGTTCAGGAGCCGGCCCGACGGGCCCGCCGGCCCGCACCCACCCTCGGAGGAACCGCCCATGGACTCGGCCACCGCCGCCGCCCCGGCCCCCGGACGCGGCACGGACCAGGCCGTGCCCCCAGCCCGTATCCGCCGCTCCCGGTCGTTCCCGGCCCGGCTCGACCCGTACGCGGTGGCCGCCGCCCTGTTCCTCGTCTACGCGGCGCTGTCCCTGTCCCGGCATCTGCGGATGCTCACCATGTCCTGGGACCTGGGCATCTTCGAGCAGGCGATACAGGCCTACGCCCACCTCCGGGCACCGATAGCCGACCTCAAGGGCCCCGGCACCAACATCCTCGGCGACCACTTCAGCCCCGTCACCGCGCTGATCGCCCCCCTCTACCGCCTCTTCCCCTCCCCGGTGACGCTCCTCGTCGTCCAGGCCGCGCTGTTCGCCCTGTCCGCCGTGCCCGTCACCCGCCTCGCCGCCCGCCTCCTCGGCCGCGGCCGGGGCCTGGCCATCGGCGTCGCCTACGGGCTGTCGTGGGCCGTGCAGCGCGCGGTCGACTTCGACTTCCACGAGATCGCCTTCGCCATGCCGCTGCTGGCGTGCGCGCTGGAGGCCGTGGTGCTCCGGCGGTGGCGGGCCGCCGCCCTGTGGGCCGCGCCGCTCGTGCTGGTCAAGGAGGACCTCGGGGTCACCGTCGCCGCCATCGGCGTCCTCATGCTGATCCGGCTGCGCGGCACCGGCCCCGAGGCCGGCCGGAACCCCCGGCTGCTCGCCGCGGGGCTGGCGCTCTTCGGGCTCGCCGCCACCGCCACCGCGCTGGGCCTGGTCATCCCCGGCTTCAACAGCACCGGCTCGTACGACTACTGGAACAAGCTCGACGGCGGCGACGGCCCCGCGCCCGTCATCCCCCTCGACACCGCCGTGCGCACCCTGCTGTGGGTGCTGCTGCCCACCACCGGCCTGCTGGCCCTGCGCTCACCGGTGCTGCTGGTCGCCCTGCCCACCCTCGGCTGGCGGTTCGCCTCCCACGAGGAGCACTACTGGGGCACCGACTGGCACTACAGCGCGGTCCTCATGCCCGTCGTCCTCATCGCGCTCACCGACGCCCTCGCCACCGCCCGGACGAGCCGGCGCCCCTGGCTCGCCCGCTACGCCCACCAGCTGCCGGCCGCCGTCGCCGCCGCGGCCCTCGCGCTGAGCGCCTCCCTGCCCGTCTACAGCCTCACGCTGCCCGAGACCTACCGGGTGCCGCGGAGCGTCGAGGACGCCGAGCGGCTCCTCGCCCGCATCCCCGACGACGCCACCGTCGAGGCCGACGTCGCGCCCATAAGCCGGCTCGTCAACCGCTGCCGGGTCTTCTGGATAGGGGACACCCGCGGCATCGAGCCCGCGTACGTCGCCCTGCGCGTCACCGACGGCCGGGCCCCGAAGGACCTGATCGCCGACGCCCAGCAGCGGCACCCGGGCACCCGCTACGACCTCCTGGGCAGCGCCGGCGGCGTCGTCGTGCTCCACCGCACGGCCTGACGCGGGCGCCGGCGCCGCTCCCCGGTCCGGGCCTCAGCTCAGGATCGTCGTCAGGAACTCGCCCGTCCACGCCAGCAGCTCCCGCCCGACCAGCGGCTTCCCGCCGATCGGCCGGGTCGCGGGGCGCGGCACCAGGATCTGCTGGGTGGCCGGCTTCATCACCGTCCGCGGGTGGAGGCGCTTGAGCCGCAGCTCCTGCGACTCGCGCAGCTCCACGGGCCCGAACCGCACATTGGCCCCCTGGAGGGTGATGTCGGTGACCCCGCAGGACCGGGCCAGCATCCGCAGCCCCGCCACCAGCAGCAGGTTCTCCACCGGCTCCGGCAGCTTGCCGTACCGGTCGGTGAGCTCCTCGCGGACCGCCGCGATGTCCTCCTCGCTGTTCGCCGAGGCGATGGCCCGGTAGGCCTGGAGGCGCAGCCGCTCCCCCGGCGCGTAGTCGTGCGGGACGTGCGCGTCCACCGGAAGCTCGATCTTCACCTCCAGCGGCGGCTCCTCCTCCACGCCGCCCTCCAGCGAGGCGCGGTAGTCGGCCACCGCCTCGCCGACCATACGGATGTAGAGGTCGAAGCCGACGCCCGCGATGTGCCCGGACTGCTCGCCGCCCAGCAGATTGCCCGCGCCGCGGATCTCCAGGTCCTTCATCGCCACATACATGCCCGCGCCCATCTCCGTGTGCTGGGCGATGGTCGCCAGCCGCTCGTGCGCGGTCTCCGTCAGCGGCTTCTCCGGCGGGTAGAGGAAGTAGGCGTAGCCGCGCTCGCGGCTCCGGCCGACGCGGCCGCGCAGCTGGTGCAGCTGCGACAGGCCGAAGTTGTCGCCGCGCTCGACGATGAGCGTGTTGGCGTTGGAGATGTCGATGCCCGACTCCACGATCGTCGTCGACACCAGCACGTCGAACTTCTTCTCCCAGAAGTCGACCACGACCTGCTCCAGCGCCGACTCCGACATCTGGCCGTGCGCCGTCGCGATCCGCGCCTCGGGCACGATCTCCCGCAGCCGCGCCGCCGCCCGGTCGATCGACTCCACCCGGTTGTGGATGTAGAAGACCTGGCCCTCGCGCAGCAGCTCGCGCCGGATCGCGGCACCGATCTGCTTCTGGTCGTACGGGCCGACGAAGGTCAGCACCGGGTGCCGCTCCTCCGGCGGCGTCGTGATCGTCGACATCTCGCGGATGCCCGTGACCGCCATCTCCAGGGTGCGCGGGATGGGCGTCGCGGACATCGTCAGCACGTCCACGTTGGCCCGCAGCTTCTTCAGCTGCTCCTTGTGCTCGACGCCGAAGCGCTGCTCCTCGTCGACGATGACCAGACCCAGGTCCTTGAACTTCGTCTCGGACGAGAAGAGCCGGTGGGTGCCGATGACCACGTCGACCGAGCCCTCGCGCAGCCCCTCCAGCACCGCCTTCGCCTCGGTGTCCGTCTGGAACCGGGAGAGCGCCCGGACGTTGACCGGGAACTGGGAGTAGCGCTCGGAGAACGTGCCGAAGTGCTGCTGCACCAGCAGCGTGGTGGGCACCAGCACCGCCACCTGCTTGCCGTCCTGCACCGCCTTGAAGGCGGCCCGCACCGCGATCTCCGTCTTGCCGTAGCCGACGTCGCCGCAGACCAGGCGGTCCATGGGGACGGACTTCTCCATGTCCTCCTTGACCTCGGCGATGGTGGTGAGCTGGTCGGGCGTCTCCGCGTACGGGAAGGCGTCCTCCAGCTCCCGCTGCCAGGGGGTGTCCGGGCCGAAGGTGTGGCCGGGCGCCGCCATGCGCGCGGAGTAGAGCTTGATCAGGTCGGCGGCGATCTCCTTGACCGCCTTCTTCGCCCGCGCCTTGGTCTTCGTCCAGTCCGCGCCGCCCAGCCGGTGGAGGGTGGGCGCCTCGCCGCCGACGTACTTGGTGACCTGCTCCAGCTGGTCGGTGGGGATGTAGAGGCGGTCGCCGGGCTGGCCGCGCTTGGCGGGCGCGTACTCCACGAGCAGGTACTCGCGGGTGGCGCCCTGGACCGTGCGCTGCACCATCTCGATGTAGCGGCCCACACCGTGCTGCTCGTGCACGATGTAGTCACCGGCCTGGAGCGTCAGCGGGTCGATCGTCTTGCGGCGGCGCACCGGCATCCGGCCCAGGTCCTTGCTGGCGGACCTCTGGCCGGTCAGGTCGGTCTCCGTCAGCACGGCCAGCTTCAGCGCGGGGTCGACGAAGCCGGTGTCGATCCCGGAGCAGGAGACGTGCACCACGGACGGCGACAGCTCGGGCAGGTCCGCGTCGAGGCGGGCCGGGATGCCCTCGCCGCCCAGCACCTCGACCGTACGGGCGGCCGGGCCGTGGCCCTCGGTGAGGAAGACGGTGCGCCAGCCGTCGGCGACCCAGCCCTTGGTGTCCGCCAGGGCGCGGGCGGTGTCGCCCCGGTACGTCTCGGGGGCGTGCATGCCCAGCGTGAGGGTGTCGCCGTCCAGGTCCTCGCCGGCGGCGAAGGGGCTCACCGACCACCACATCATGCCCAGCTCGCGGGCCCGGTCGCGGACGTCGGCGATGCTCCACAGGGACGCCGCGTCCACGTCGATGGGCGCCTCGCCGCCGCCGGCCGTGGCCGCCCACGACGCCTGGAGGAACTCCTGCGACGTCGCCACCAGGTCGGCGGCGCGCGTACGGACCCGCTCCGGGTCGCAGACCACGGTCATCGAGCCCGCCGGCAGCACGTCCAGCAGCAGCTCCATGTCGTCCACGAGGACCGGGGCGAGGGACTCCATGCCCTCCACCGCGATGCCCTCGGCGATCTTCCCGAGCAGCTCGCCCAGCTCCGGGTGCTCCTCGGCGAGCGCCGCGGCCCGCTCCCGGACGGTGTCGGTCAGCAGCAGCTCACGGCAGGGCGGCGCCCACAGGCCGTGCTCGGCGATCTCCAGCGACCGCTGGTCGGCCACCTTGAAGTAGCGGATCTCCTCGACGTCGTCGCCCCAGAACTCGATCCGCAGCGGGTGTTCCTCGGTCGGCGGGAAGACGTCCAGGATGCCGCCGCGCACCGCGAACTCGCCGCGCTTCTCGACCAGTTCGACCCGGGCGTAGGCGGCCGCCGCCAGCGCCTCGGTGACCTCGCCGAGATCGGCGCTCACCCCGGAGCGCAGGCTGACGGGCTCCAGGTCGCCGAGCCCCTTGACCTGCGGCTGGAGCACGGAACGGATGGGCGCGACCACGACGGCGACGGGCCCGGCCGCCGGGTCGTCCGCGCGGGGGTGCGCCAGCCGGCGCAGCACGGCCAGCCGCCGCCCGACGGTGTCCGAGCGGGGGGAGAGCCGCTCGTGCGGCAGCGTCTCCCACGCCGGGTACTCCACCACGGCGTCGGCGGGCAGCAGCGACCGCAGCGCGGCGGCCAGGTCCTCCGCCTCCCGCCCGGTGGCGGTCACGGCGAGCACGGGCCGCTTCGCGTCGCGCGCGAGCGCGGCGACGGCGAAGGGCCGCGCCGCGGCCGGTCCGACCAGGTCGACGTGCGGGCGATTGCCGTCGCCCGCGGCCTTCACCGCTTCGGCGAGCGCCGGATCGTTGACGACGGCGTCGAGCAGACCGTGCAGGCTCATGAAGGCTTTCCCGTCCCGGGGGGTGGACAACGCGAACGGCCCGGCGCGTGCCGTACGGGCCGAGCCGGGGGTCTCCAGACTACGACCATGCGCCGACACCCGCCGGGTCGTCCGGAAGGCCTCACGCCGGCGGCCCGGACGCGCACCCCCGTGTCGCGTCCGGGCCGGGTTTCCGGCGGCCGGCGGCCTGATCGTCGGGCCGCCGGCCCGCTTCTCGTCAGTCTCTCGTCAGTCTTTCGTCAGTCTTCTCGTCAGTCGGTCGCGATGGCCTTCAGGACGTTCATCCGGCCCGCCCGGAACGCCGGGACCACGGCGGCCAGCAGGCCCACCACGGCCGAGCCGGCGAACACCGCGCCGATCGTCGGCCACGGGATGTCCAGCACCCCCAGGCCCTCCAGGGCCAGCAGCCGCTGCGCGGCCGTGCCCCACGCCATGCCCAGCCCCAGGCCCAGCAGGGCGCCGAAGAGGGCGATCACCACCGACTCCAGGCGGATCATGCGGCGCATCTGGCGGCGGGAGAGACCGATGGCCCGCAGCAGGCCGATCTCCCGGGTGCGCTCGACGACCGACAGGGCGAGCGTGTTCACGACGCCCAGGATCGCGACGACGATCGCGAGGGCCAGCAGGCCGTAGATCATGTTGAGGAGCTGGCCGACCTGGTCCTGGATGAGCTTCTTGTAGTCGGACTGGTCACGGACCTTGATCTGCGGGTACTGCTCGACGGACGCCTTGAGGGCGGCCGCGGCCTGCTCCGTCTGCCCGTCGGCCGCCTTGGCGAGGAGCATGAAGTCCAGCGGCATCCGGTCGGCCGGGAGGTAGGTGCGGGCCGTGGCGATGTTCGTGTACATCGCGCCCTGGTCGATGCTGGTGTCGTCCGAGGTGACGGCCCCGACCGTGAGCTCGGCCGTGCGGCCGCCGGTCATGGCGACCTTCAGCCGGTCGCCCCGCTTGACGCCGTGCTCCTTGGCGAAGCCCTCCGGCACCGACATGGCGTCCTTGGCGTAGGCGTCCTTGAGCGCGCCCGTGACCGTCTCGGCACGCACGTCGTCGGCGTAGGTGGGGCTGACCGCGGCGATCCGCTTGCTGACGGTCCTCCCGTCCGGCGTCGTGATCCTCGCGCCGACGAGCGCGTACTCGGTGACGTGCGCGACGTGGCCGGCGCCCTTGACCGCCCGGACCGCGGCCGGGCTCAGCGGCTGCTGGTTGTCGGACTGGACGATGAAGTCCGCGCCCACCGACTTGTCGAGCTGGTCCGTGGCCGAGGCGACCATCGAGGAACCCACCACCGACAGCGCGGCGACCAGCGCCAGGCCGATCATCAGCGCGGAGGCGGTGGCGCCCGTACGCCGCGGGTTGCGCAGCGCGTTGCGCTCGGCGAGGCGGCCGACGGGCCCGAAGGCCCGCAGCACGACCGCGCTGATCACACGGACGACCAGACCGGCCAGCAGCGGCCCGACGACGATGAAGCCGACGAGGGACAGCAGGACGCCGATGCCCAGCAGGCCCGAGCCCCCCGCGGCGTCGTCCGCCCGGGCCGCGGTGACCAGCGCCAGCCCGCCCAGGGCGGTCAGCAGCAGACCGATCGTGGCGCGCACCCGCCCCGCCTTGCCGTCCGCCGGGGTGCCCGCTTCGCGCAGGGCGGCCATCGGGGAGACCCGGGTGGCCTTGACGGCGGGCAGGCAGGCGGCCAGGACGGTGACGAGCACACCGAGGACCAGGCCCACGACCGGCGTCGCGGCCTTGATCGTGAGCTCGCCCGTGTCGAGCTTCATGCCCATGGAGCCCATGAGCTCCATCAGCCCCACGGCGAGGGCGATGCCGCCGCCGATGCCGAGCACCGAGCCGACGACTCCGAGCAGCACCGCCTCGGTCAGCACGGACCGGAGGACCTGCCGGCGGCTGGTGCCGATGGCCCGCATCAGGCCGATCTCCCGGGTGCGCTGGGCGACCAGCATGGAGAAGGTGTTGACGATGAGGAAGACACCCACGAGGACGGCGATGCCGGCGAAGCCGAGCAGCGCGTACTTCATGACGTCGAGGAAGGAGCCGACGTTCTTCTTGTTCTCCTCCTTGGACTCGGCGGCGGTCCGCACCGTGTACTCGTCGGAGCCACCGACTGAGGAACCGAGCGCGGCCGTGACCCGCTCCTTGAGCCGCTCGTCGCCGACGCCGGACGCGGCGGTCAGCCCGTAGCTGCTGACCGCGCCCGCGCTGCCGAGCAGCTTCGTCTGCGCGGTCGCGGTGTCGAAGTAGAGGAGGGCCGCACCGGGGTTGGTGGTCTTGAACGTGGCGATGCCGACGACACGCACGGTGAAGTCGCCGGGGACGGCGATGACGCGCAGCTCGTCGCCCGCCTTCACACCGTGCTTGTCCGCGGTGTCGGCGTCGAGGACGGCCTCGGCCGGGCCGTGCGGGGCGTGGCCGGTGGTGATCTCGACGGACTTCCGCTGGCTCTCGTCCCAGTTGGTGCCCACGGTGGGGGCGCCGGAGGTGGGGCTGAGGCTCTTGTTCTTCCCGTTGACGACGGTCAGCTGCATGCTGGTGACATGCGGCTCGACCTCGGCGACGCCGTCCACCGCCGCCAGCTTCGCCCGGAGCGCGGCCGGCAGGGTCGGGGGCTTGCCGGTCTCCTGGGCGTCGTCGTCCTTCTTCGGGGAGACGGACACATCGGAGGCGGTGTTCGCGAAGAGTTTGTCGAACGTGGCGTTCATGGTGTCGGTGAACACCAGCGTGCCGCAGACGAACGCGACCGACAGCATGACCGCGACGGCGGACAGCGCCATGCGGCCCTTGTGCGCGAGGAGGTTGCGCAGCGAGGTCTTGAGGACGGTCACGACACCCGCCCGCGCGCGTCGAAGTGCTTCATCCGCTCCAGGACGGCGTCGGCCGTCGGGGAGTGCATCTCGTCGACGATGCGGCCGTCGGCGAGGTACAGGACACGGTCCGCGTACGAGGCGGCGACCGCGTCGTGGGTCACCATGACGATGGTCTGCCCGAGCTCGTCCACCGAGCGGCGCAGGAAGCCCAGCACCTCGGCGCCGGCCCGCGAGTCGAGGTTTCCGGTCGGTTCGTCACCGAAGATGATGTCGGGCCGGGCGGCGAGGGCCCGGGCCACGGCCACGCGCTGCTGCTGACCGCCGGAGAGCTGGTTCGGCCGGTGCTTGAGGCGCCCTGCCAGCCCGACGGTCTCCACGACGCGGTCCAGCCAGGCCCGGTCGGGCTTGCGGCCGGCTATGTCCATCGGGAGCGTGATGTTCTCGATCGCGTTGAGCGTCGGCAGCAGGTTGAACGCCTGGAAGATGAAGCCGATGCGGTCCCGGCGCAGCCGGGTCAGCTTCCGGTCCTTCAGGGCGGTGATCTCGGTGTCGTCGATGAAGATCTGCCCGGAGGTGACGGTGTCGAGACCGGCCAGGCAGTGCATCAGCGTCGACTTGCCGGAACCGGAGGGTCCCATGATGGCCGTGAACTGCCCGCGGGCGATGTCCACGTCGACGTGGTCGAGCGCCACGACCCGGGTCTCCCCGGAACCGTAGGCCTTCAGCACCTGGCGGGCACTCGCCGCGACGGCCGCAGATCCTCCACTGCCCCCGGTCCTGGGAATCGATACAGCCGTTGTCACGATGGGTTCTCTCCTGAAAGGTCCGTGAATGTCCCGCCATGCGCGGGCACGGCCCCCAGCCTGCGGCAGGGGCGGTGGCCGGCGCGATGGTGCCCGTCCGTGTTCCCGGGGTGGGGCCAGCCCCACCCCGGCACCCCGGCCGGCCCCACCGAATCTAGGCGGCCCCCGGCACGCCCCTCCTCCTGCTGCGGTACGAACCGCGGGCGGGGGAACGTACGGAACGCCCCCTAGGGGATACGGCCCACCGGACCACCACCCTCCAGGGGTCGCATACGTACATCGGCGGAGAAACCGACTCCTGAGGGGTAACGAACGGCGAAGAAACCGTGAAGCCGGTCCCCGGACAAGACAATTGGGGTTGGAGAGAATTAGTGTTCGGGTCTATGGCCGTGGGGGGCTGACGTGCGACCCCCTGGGAACGGCCGCCCGGTCTCCCAAGGAAGCAGCCTCCGTGAAGATACTTGGTACTCGCGCTGCCAGCGTCTCCCGCCAGGGACTGTGCACGGCCCTGCTCGTCGCGAGCCTCACCACGGCCGCCGTCGGGGCCACCCCGCACACGTCGGCGGAGGGCGAACCCTCCCCCGGCCCCGACAATCCGCAGAGCCGCCCCCACGGCACCCCCAACCTCACCCTGCCCGACCTCCGCCCCAAGCCCGGTGCCACGGGCACGCCCGGGAACGGCACGCTGCCGCCCGGCGGCGAGGACTCCGGCATCCCGGCGACCGCCCTGGCCGCCTACAAGAACGCCGAGACCCTCGCGAAGACGAAGTACCCGAACTGCCACATTCCCTGGCAGCTCGTCGCGGGCATCGGCAAGGTGGAGTCGCAGCACGGGGCCATGGGCGGCCGGATGAACCCGGACGGCACGACGGAGAGACGCATCCTCGGCCCGCGGCTGACCGGCGGCGAGTTCGCGAAGATCACGGACACCGACGGGGGCCTCTGGGACGGCGACAAGGAGTACGACCGCGCCGTCGGCCCCACCCAGTTCATCCCCTCCACGTGGCAGACCATGGGCGCCGACGGCAACGGCGACGGCAAGAAGGACCCCAACAACATCTTCGACGCCGCCGCGGCAACGGCCGGCTACCTGTGCGCCGGCGGCAAGGACATGACCCGGGCCGCCGACCTCGACAAGGCGATCCTCAGCTACAACAACTCGCGCGAATACGTGAACGCCGTGCTCGCCTGGGCCCGCAAGTACCAGAACGGCGAGGTCGGCCTGCTGCCTGACGGTCCCGGCCTGCCGCCCTCCCCCGGCACCGGCACCTCCCCCACCCCGTCCAACCCGTCGGCCGGCGGCGGCTCGACGCCGTCCCACAAGCCCGGCGGCACGACGGGCGGCGGCAGCACGGGCGGTGGCAACACCGGCGGTGGCGGCACCGGGAGCAACACCGGCGGAGGCACGGGCGGCAACACCGGCGGAGGCAACGGCAACACCGGTGGCAGCGGCCACAACGGCGGTCAGAAGCCCGGTGGCGGCGGCACCGACAAGCCCACCCCGCCCGCCCCCAAGCCGGTCACGCGCATCGAGCGCGTGAGCGCGCCCACCCTGGAAGCCACCGCCAACGAGGACTTCCCGACCACGCCGCGCGTCCGCGCCCTCACCTCCGACGGCAAGCCGGCCCCGGAGGGCACCCGCATCCGCTTCGAGATCAGGGGCAGCACCGACGCCCGCTTCCCCGAGGACGCCACCAAGGTCACCGTCCGCACCGCCAAGGACGGCACCGCGACCGCGCCGCGGATCCACGCGGGCGACTGGCCCGTCCCGTTCGTCATCAGCGCCACCGTCGAAGGACGCGACGTCACCGTCGACTTCCACGCGAACGTCAAGCAGGCCCCCGCGCCGCACGCCGACAAGCTCGTACGCGTCGGCGACGACACGCTCACGGCCGCACCGAAGACCGAGTTCACGCAGAAGATCCGGATCGAGGCCCTGGCCAAGGGCAAGCCCATCTCCGGCACCGCGATCACGGCCACCGTGCTCGACGCCGACGGCAAGCCCCTCACCACCACCGGCCCCTACTACAAGGACAAGGACGGCAAGCCCGTCCGCACGCTCGTGCTGCCCAAGACGGACGACAAGGGCCTGGTCACCCTGCCCGCCCTGTTCGCCGACGAGAAGACCGGCACCTACACCCTGCGGCTCACCACCGCCGAGGGCACGGTCCTCACGCTGAAGCTGACCGTCGCGGCCCCCGCGCCGGCCACGCCCACGCCGTCCACGCCGTCCACGCCGGCCCCGTCGGGCACGGCCCGCTAGGCGCGCACCACCCGTCCCGCCCGCCGGCCCCGGCGGGCGGGACACCCGCGTCCGGCCCCGCGTCAGTCCGCGGCGCCCGCGTCCTCCGCCACCGGCTTGCCCGTCAGGGCCGCCAGGCTGTGCCGCACGTGCGCCATGTGGGACTTCAGCTCCTCGCGCCGCTCCTCGTGCTCGCGCAGCACCCGCTCGGTGTCCCGCGCGATCCGCTCCTCCCGCACCCTGGCCTGCGCGATCACCGCCGACGCCTGCGCCTCGGCGTCCTCCTGCCCGTGCCGGGCCGCCTCCTCGGTCTCCGCGTACCGGCGGCGCGCGTCACCCAGCGCCGTCCGCGCGTACTCCTCCAGCGCCGCCACCCGCGCGTCCATCGCCGCCTCGCGCTCGGCGATCTCCCGCCCGGCCGCGTCCCACCGCTCGGCGTGCTCCTTCTCCTGCTCGGCCAGGACGTGCGCCGTGCGCTGCCGCATCTCCGTCAGCGCCCCCAGCGACTCCTCGCGCCGCTGCTTGACCTCCGCCACCGCCGTCGTCCGCACGTCGTCCGCGACGGTCTGCGCGGCCAGCGTCGCCTGCCGCGCCCACTCCTCGGCCTCCGCCCGGACCGCCACCGCGTACGCGTGCCCCGCGTCGCGCGTCTCCCGCGCGTACACCTCGGCGGCCTCCTGCATGGCCGCCGCCTCGGCCTCCGAACGCTCCCTGAGCCCCGCCGCCTCCAGCTCGGCCGTCGTCACCAGCCCCTGGGCCCGAGCGCCCAGGGTCTCGTACGTCTGCGGCGGCAGCTTCGCGACGACCTGCTCCAGCCGCCGTACCTCGTCCTCCATCTCGCGCGCGAGGACGGTCAGCCGCGCCGCCCGCTCCCAGGCGGAGTCCCGCTGGTGGGCGAATTGCGCCAGCGCGCGGTCGACCTGCTCGGGCCGGTACCCCCGGCCCCGTACGACAGCGAATCCGTCAGGAGACACCGATGAACTCATCCTTGTAGCCCCTTATATCCGGAAATCCGGTATGCGACAGGTCCGGCGTACATCATTCCCGTCCCGGCGAAGCGCCCTCGCCGCGACACTCCGCGGCGCGGGGTGCCCGACCCCCGTCCCGGGCCGGACACCCCGCGCCGTAGCCGTACGCCTCGGCCGGCCGCTAGAAGAGACCGTCCCACATCTGCTCCAGCAGCACCGCCCACCAGTTCTCGGGCGACGACAGCGCCGCCGGGTCCAGCGCGGCCAGCTGGTCCTGAAAGTCCACGGTCCAGCGCCCGGCCTGCTCCGGCGTCAGCCCGTAGCGCCAGCGCCACATCTTGCCGAGCAGCGCCAAAGAGCGTACGAACTGGGGAAGGCTCGTGTTGACGAACTGCGGCGCCACCGGCTGACCGTCAGGCCCCGCCTCCAGCGGCACCGCCACGATGTGGGCCGTGCCGTACTGCACGCACAGCTGACGGCCGTAGTCGCTGCCCATCACCAGGTACGAGCCCGCGTCGGCCGCCGGGCGCACCCCGCGCTCCGCCGCCAGCTCCGCCAGCGTCGGCACCGGCCGGCCCGGCTGGGTCTGCCCCCAGAAGAACGGCCCGAAGTCCGCCGGCAGCCCAGCCCACACCAGCGTCTGCGCGACGATCTCCGGCACGCCCTGGCGCGAGACGGCCCGCTGGTCGAACCGGAACACCTGCGGCCCGAAGGACTCCGCCAGCTCCCGCCCGATCACGTCCGGGCCGACCGGCGGCGCCATCGCGATCTGACCGGGGTGCGGCAGCGGCACCCGGTTCGGCGCGGGCCGCGCGGGCCCGTCCGCCACCTGGTGCAGCTCACCCTGGTGCTCCACCAGATGGCGCACCCCCTGCTGACGGGTGGCGTAGTCACGGCCGTACGGCGCGGTGTGACTGATCCTCACCTGCGGCCACGTCTCGCGGATCATCCGCGCGCAGTAACCGCCGGGCAGGTCGCACGACTCCAGCTCGGTGTGCAGCTCCAGCACCTGCTGCGGCGGCACGTTCATCGCCCGCAGCTCGTGGAGGATCTGCCACTCGGGGTGCGGGGTGCCCGGCGCGCTACGGCGGATGATCTGCTGCTCGGACCCGTCGTGGGCCCGGTAGCGCAGGACGGCCATGTAGCCCGGACCGACCGTGGGCACGCCGGTGGGCGCCTGCGGATAGCCGTAGGCGGGCGCCGGCGGCACGGCGGCCTGCGACGGCTGGGGGGCCTGGGGCGCCGGGGGCACCGGAGGCGCCTGGGGGGCGCCCGGGCCGCCGGGGCTCGCGAGCATCGTCGCCGCCGCGTGCTGCGGGGCGCCGGGCACACCGGGGGCGGCCGGGGGCGCCGGCGGCCGCGGGGCGGCCGGTGCGCCCGGACCCCCGGGGCTCGCGAGCATCGTGGCCGCCGCGTGCGCGGGCCGGGCACCCTGCGGCTCGCCGGGAGCCGGGGCCGCCGGGGGCGGCGGGGGCGTGCCGGGGCCGGCCAGCATGGTGGCGGCCGCGTGGGCGTCACCGGGCGGGGCCGGCGGCGCCGCGGGAGGCGTGGCGGGAGCGGCCGGCGGCGTCGCCGGCATGTTCGGACCACCGACCGCAGGGGCGATCGCCGTCCGCGGCAGGGAGCTGCCCTGCGGCATCAGAGCCGTCTTGGCTTCCGGGCGGACGCTCGGCGGCGGGGTGTCGTCCACGTCCACACCCGTCAGCGCCGGGGCCAGCACCGTGGCGGGCAGCCCGACGGAACGGTCGTCGTCGTCCCCGGACACATCGGCACCGGCCCACGGCTCGACGGCCCCGGGCTCGGCCTGCGCGTCCGCGCCGGACGGCCACGAAGCCGCCGCGGGGGCGGACGCGGGGGCCTCGGCGTCGTCGCCGGACGCCCCGTGCGCGTCCGCGCCGGACGGCCACTCGGCCGCCGCCGGGGCGGACGCCGGGCCGTCGGTGTCCTCGCCGGACGCCGGGGAGGCATCAGTGGCGGCGGGCGCCACGTGCGCATCTCCAGCCGACGGCCACTCGGTCGCCGCCGGGGCGGACGCCGGGACCTCGGCGTCCTCACCGGACGCCGGGGAGCCACCGGTGGCGTCCGGCGCCCCGTGCGCGTCCGCCTCGGACGGCCACTCGGCCGCCACCGGCGCAGACGCCGCAACCTCGGCGTCGTCACCGGGCGTCTCGGGCGCAACGGCGGCGCCGGGCGCGCCGGCGGACGCCACGTCCGCGGACGGGACATCAGGGGACGGCACGTCGGCCGGCTCCGCGGCCGCCGGCGCGGCGGACTCGTCCTTCGAAAGAGACGGCCTCGGCACGGACACCCCGGACGTACCGCCCGTCACGGCACCGGCCGTACCGGACGCCACCGCGTCCGACCCCGCCGCGCCCGAAGACCCCGACGACCCCGACGACCCAGCCGCACCCGACGACCCCGGCGAACGCCGGTCCGGGATGCCCATCGCGTCGGCGGCCTCCTGGAGCCACTCCGGCGGGCTCAGCAGGAACGACGTCGCGTTCAGATCCACCCGCTTCGGCGGCGCCTCCGCCGCCTCCCGCGCCGGTTCCTCCACGGCCCCGTACTCCTCCTCGTACCGCCGGATCACCTCGCCCACCGGCAGCGCGGGCCACAGCGTCGTCTCGCCGCTGTCCCGCGCGATGACCAGCCGCAGCCGGCCCCCGTCGCCCTTCGGGCCGTCCTCACGGTCCTCGGCCCAGCACACGAAGCCCAGATCGAACTCCCGTACGCACACCTCGCGCTGGAGGTACGCCGGCACGTCACCGTTCACCCAGCGCTCCGCACGCTCCTGCGCCTGCGCGAAAGTCACCATGCCGCCGCTCACTCCTCCACCGGGACGGCGTACGCGAAACCGCCGTCCACCATCAGGTTCGCCACCGTCTCCAGCTCCGGCGGACCACCCGCCAACCGCGACAGGAACGCGTCGAAGTCCCCACCACAGGGCAGCAGCAACCGCTCCACCCGCTCCTGCACCGCCCAGCCGTCCCGGTCCCGCGCGTCGTCGTACGGGCAGAACCACACCGACCCGACCGCCTCACCGCGGACCTTCACCGTCAGCACGCCGCCCTGGAGGAACGCCACGCCCAGGTAGTCCTTGGTGAAGTGATCCCGCAGGCACTTGTTGACGTAAACCAGGTCGTTGACCGCCGCCTCGTCCCGCACCGTGAAGAACGGCTGGTCCAGCAGCAGCCCGAGCTCCGCGTCCAGCGCCGCGCCCACCGGCGCGCAACCGCCCGCGGCCTTCAGGAACGCCCGGTAGGCACCCGGCAGCCGGTACCCCAGGTCCTCCTCGACGCCCTGCACCTGCTCCTCCGTGACCGCCGGGCCCCGGTGCGGCAGCGCGAAGTGCACCGGCCGCGTCTCCTGCAGCGGACGCGTACCCCGCTTCTCCTGGTCGACGGCCGCCGTCGCCAGCCCGCCGTGATGCCGCAGCAGCGCCTTCACCTCGACCGGGATCAGCTCCAGCCGCCGGGTGCCCGCCACGTGGTGCCACGTCCAGCCGTGCGGCGTCGCCACCGGCGGCAGGCTCGCCCACAACTCGTGCCCGGCCGCGCGCAGCGCCGCGTTGGCCGACACGTAGTCCGTCAGCCGCAGCTCGTCCACGCCGAAACCCTCCGGCGGCTCCGCGATCTCCGCGGCCGCCCGCGCGTACGGCGAGAAGTCCGGGAAACCCCGCTCGTCCACGCGCACGCCCTTGGGATAGCGGTCGCGCCGGACCGGGTCCGGGAAGTGCACGACCTGCCCGGCGTAGGCGGCGTTCGGTGGCGCGGCCTGCTGCCCGAGCCGACCTGTCGTCATGGCGGAAGCCCCCTGCTGAACTGTGTCTCCTACAGGACCACTGAAGACCCGGACATGCGGCGGACGCCGGGAACACTCGTGGGCCACAGCCTAAGCGGTGCCGCCGGGAAGAGGACCGGCCCACCGCCCCGCCCCTCCCCCGTCCGCCCGCGCACGTCCCGCGCACACGCTTGCAGATGCGTACGAACCACCACCGGCGGAAGCCCCCCGGCGTGCCACCCCGCGACAACTCGTAACCCCACAGTGATCATTCGGCACACCGGTCCCACCCAACACAGACCTGGCTTTCACACCGGCCACCCCGTTTGGCAGGCTGATCCCCGCAACAGGGGGATTGCGAGGGAGGGAAAGAACCACCATGCACACGACGCGGGACCGGCACACCGACAGCGGTACACCCGGCGACCCCAGGCTCACCTGGAGCTCCACCGAGGACGCCGACCGGCCGCCGGCCCTGCTCCGCCGCCGCGACGGCATCCTGCCCGCCGTCGCCGCCGCCCTCTCCGTCCGCGGCGAGACCCTCACCTGCACCGCCGGCAAGTCCGACCAACCCCCCAGACTCCACCCCCTGGTCCAGGACTTCCTCGACACCCTCACCCTCGAACGCCGCGAACGCTTCACCGGCCGCTGCCCCGAGGCCGTCCTCCTCACCCGCTTCCTCACCGCCCTCGACGGCGGCCGCAGCAAACGCGCCGCCCGCAAAGCACTCACCCACGGCGAAGCCCGCCGCGCCCTCAAGCAGGCCAAGCTGACCGCCCGCCACATCCGCGAGGACGGCGACCCCCTCCACGGCGCCTACGCACCGCCCTGCCGCTCCTGCACGGCACTCCTGACCCACTTCGGCGTACGCACCGTCGACACCGCCGCCCCGACCCACGGCAGGAACTGACCCCCCACGATGCGCGCATTCGACCGCACCGCCGCCACCCGCTTCCCCGTCGCCGTCGACGCCGCCCTGCGCGACGCCGGCTGGCAGCCCGGCCGCTGGGACATCAAGGCCGCCGAGAACTGGGCCGACGCCCTGCGCGCCCACACCTCCCCGGCCGGCCACCGGCACACCGTCTTCCCCTCCGCCGTCGAGGCCTGGGCCGAATTCGGCGGACTCCACGTCACCCCGCCCGGACCCGGCCGGCACATCGCCCCCACGCCGTTCCACATCGACCCCCTGCACGGCCTCCACCTCGCCCGCACCCTCGCCGACCTCGGCCGCGCGCTGGGCACCGAGGTCTGCCCCCTCGGCGGAGAGGCGGACGGCCAGGCCGTCCTCGCCATCGACACCCACGGCCGCGTCTACAGCCTGGACCACACCGGGGACTGGTACCTCGGTTCCGACATCGACCACGCCATCGGCGCCCTCGTCACCGGAACCCGCCCCTCCCGCCTCACGGCCTCCGGCCCGGCACAGGGATAGCCAGGCATACGGCGGTCCGCACGCCTACGCGCCCCCGGCGTCCGGTATCACCGCCGACACCCGGAAACCCCCCGCGTCCGTCGGACCCGACACGAAGACCCCGCCCAGCGCGGCCACCCGCTCCCGCATCCCGACCAGACCGTTCCCACCACTCGGCAGCCCGGGCCCCGCGCCGGCGTCACCGTCCGACGGACCGTTCTCCACCTGGAGCGCCACCTCGGCGTCCCGGTGCGCCAGCCGCACCAGCGCCTTCGCGCCCGGAGCGTGCTTGTGGACGTTCGTCAGCGCCTCCTGCACCACCCGGTACGCGGTCTGCTCCACCTGCGGCGGATACGAACGCTCCTCGCCCATCACCGCAAGCTCCACCGCCATCCCGGCATCCCGCGACTGACCGACCAGATCCTCCAGCCCGTCCAGACACGGACCGCCGTCACCGGCCTCCACGACCGGCCCACCGCCCGCGGCCCCCGCGGCACCCGCCGCCACCCGGGCCCGCGCCGAAGCCGCCGACGCCACCTCCGCCAGCCGCTCCGACCCCACGGCGGCCGACGGCCGCGCCACGGCCCCGCCCGAACCCGAACGCAGCACGCCCAGCATCTCGCGCAGCTCCGTCAGCGCCTGCCGGCCCATGTCGCCCACCAGCGCCGCGTTCCGCGACGCCTTCGCCGGATCCTTCAGCGCCACCGCCTCCAGGGCCGCAGCGTGCACCACCATCAGCGACACCCGGTGCGCCACCACGTCGTGCATCTCCCGCGCGATCCGCGTGCGCTCCTCGTTCCGGGCCCACACGGCGCGCTCCTCGGCACGCTCCGCCAGCAGCGACAGCTCCCGCTCCAGCCCGTCCGCCCGCTCCCGAAGACTCTCCACGAGCCGGCGTCTGGCACCCACGTACAGACCCAGCAGCAGCGGCGGGGCGGTCAGACCCAGCGCCATCACCAGCGAGAACACCCACGTCAGCCAGAAACCCGGCCGGTAGCCGTCCTCCGCCATGTCCTTGTGGAACCGCGCGAACGTCACGACGAGCGTCCCCAGCAGATTCGCCCCGGCCAGCACCGCGATGATCCGGCGCGGCACGTCCGACGCGGCCAGCGTGTACATCGACACGATGCCCAGCAGCACGCCCATCTCGGCGGGCAGGATCGCTATCGACACCAGCACCACGGCGACGGGCCACCGCCGCCGCAACAACAACGTGGCCCCGGCCGGCACCCCGACCAGACCCCCCAGCACCCCGGGCAGCCCCACCTCCTGGGCGAAGCTCACCCCCTCCAGCGCGCACTCCAGGGCGGACACCAAGGCCAGCACCACGTCCAGCACCATGCTCCGCCGGCGCGCCCACCACCACGGCCCCGTGGGCGCGCCGCGCGCGCCCGCTTCCGCGATTGCCCCCGTTGTGGTCATACCACCCAGACTACGGGCGCCCGCCACCGGATTTCCGGGGCGCGCACGACCACACGGGGGGCATGAATAATGCCGGAACGGGTCATTTCCCTTCGAACTGGTGAATCGATCACGGATTCGACCATTCCGCCCCGCGGGTCCGCCAGGCTGCTGCCATGACCAAGCGAGAGGCTCAGGCGGAGGCCCGGAGACTCCGGCTCGCCGGAAAGACCTACGACGAAATCGTCACCGAGCTCGGTGTGGCGAAGAGCTCCGTATCCCTGTGGGTACGGGACCTGCCGAAGCCACGGAAGACGGCGGAGCAGTTGCACGCCATGAGCGAGGCCCGCTGGGCCCCGCACCGGCGCACCCAGGCGATCAAGCGCATCGACACGAAGCTGGCGGCGGCGAACGAGATCGGCCGCCTGACCGACCGCGAGCTGTTCCTCATCGGGGTCGGGCTCTACTGGTCGGAGGGCTCCAAGAGCAAGCCGCACCGGCTGAGCGAGCGCGTCACGTTCGTGAACAGCGATCCCCGCATGATCCAGGTCTACGCGGCCTGGCTGTCCCTGCTGGGCGTGGAGCCCGAGCGCGTCCAGTACCGCGTCATGATCCACGAGAGTGCCGACGTAGCCGGTGCGGAGCGCTTCTGGGCCGACCTCCTCGGCATCGACGTCGCCGCGTTGCTCAAGACGACCCTCAAGCGACACAACCCGTCCACGGTGCGCAAGAACGTGGGCGAGCGGTACCACGGCTGCCTTGTCGTCGATGTCCGGCGAAGCGCCGATCTGTACCGTCGCATCGAAGGCTGGTGGTACGGCATAGTGGTGGGGGCCGGATCAACGATCTAGGGATCGTCCGATTTGGCACATTCTGCCATCCCCTGTGGTGTAATTGGCAGCACGGCACCCTTTGGAGGTGTTCGGTCTAGGTTCGAGTCCTAGCGGGGGAGCTCAAAGTTCGATTCTCCGGGTCCTGACCTCCCAGGTCAGGACCCGCGCGCGTTTCACCCCTCTTACGCCCCGGTATCCTGCGGGTGTCCACCCCCTCGAAGCCGAAGGGCACACCCGTGAGCGCCAACCGCCCGGCAGCCGTCGTCGTCCTCGCAGCGGGTGAGGGCACCCGCATGAAGTCGGCGACCCCCAAGGTCCTGCACGCGATCTGCGGCCGCTCCCTCGTCGGGCACGTCGTCGCCGCCGCCCGTGAGCTGGACCCCGAGCACCTCGTCGTCATCGTCGGCCACGCCCGTGAGCAGGTCTCCGCCCACCTGGCCGAGATCGATCCCGGTGTGCGGACCGCCGTGCAGTACGAGCAGAACGGCACCGGTCACGCGGTGCGCATGGGTCTGGAGGAGCTGTCGAACAGCGGTATCGCGCTGGACGGCACCGTGGTCGTCGTCTGCGGTGACACCCCGCTGCTCACCGGCGAGACGCTGAAGCGCCTGTCGGACACCCACGCCGCCGACGGCAACGCCGTGACCGTGCTGACCGCCGAGGTGCCGGACTCGACCGGCTACGGCCGGATCGTGCGGGACGAGGCGACGGGCGCGGTGACCGCGATCGTGGAGCACAAGGACGCCACGGACGCCCAGCGGGCGATCAGTGAGATCAACTCCGGGGTGTTCGCGTTCGACGCGCGCCTGCTGACCGACGCGCTGGGGAAGGTGCGGACGGACAACAGCCAGGGCGAGGAGTACCTGACGGACGTCCTGGGCATCCTGCGGGAGGCCGGTCACCGGGTGGGTGCGGCGGTCGCGGGTGATCACCGGGAGATCCTGGGGATCAACAACCGGGTGCAGCTGGCGGAGGCCCGCCGGCTGCTCAACGATCGTCTGCTGCACGAGGCCATGATGAGCGGCGTGACGGTGGTCGACCCGGCGACTACGTGGGTGGACGTGACGGTGGCGTTCGAGGCGGACGCGCTGGTGCACCCGGGGACGCAGCTGCTGGGTGCCACGCGGCTGGCCGCGGGCTGCGAGGTGGGCCCGAACACGCGCCTGACGGACACGACGGTGGGTGCGGGCGCGCGGGTGGACAACACGGTCGCGGTGTCCGCCGTCATCGGCGAGAGCGCCACCGTGGGTCCGTTCGCCTATCTGCGTCCGGGGACGCGGCTGGGTGCGAAGTCGAAGGCCGGCGCCTACGTCGAGATGAAGAACGCCGCGATCGGCGAGGGCACGAAGGTGCCGCATCTGTCGTACGTGGGGGACGCCACGATCGGCGAGTACAGCAACATCGGCGCGGCGAGCGTGTTCGTGAACTACGACGGTGTGAACAAGCATCACACGACGATCGGCTCGCACTGCCGTACCGGATCGGACAACATGTTTGTGGCTCCGGTCACGATCGGGGACGGCGCGTACACCGCCGCCGGCTCGGTCATCACCAAGGATGTGCCCCCGGGTTCCCTGGCTGTCGCCCGTGGCCAGCAGCGGAATATCGAGGGTTGGGTGGCCCGTAAGCGCCCGGGAAGCGCTGCCGCTCAGGCCGCTTCCGCAGCTCGCCGGGAGACCGACGGCGAGCAGTGACCGTGACACCGGGACGCCGTGCGGGGCGTACCGTGATAAGCGCACACAAAGCGACATCCAAGGAGAATGTGCTGTGACCGGGTTCAAGACGACCGGCGAGAAGAAGCTGATGCTCTTCTCCGGCCGCGCCCACCCCGAGCTTGCCGAGGAGGTCGCGCACCAGCTGGGCGTCTCTCTCGTCCCGACCAAGGCATTCGACTTCGCCAACGGCGAGATCTACGTTCGCTTCCAGGAGTCGGCTCGTGGTGCCGACTGCTTCCTGATGCAGAGCCACACCGCTCCGATCAATAAGTGGATCATGGAGCAGCTGATCATGATCGATGCTCTGAAGCGGGCCTCCGCCCGGAGCATCACCGTGATCCTTCCGTTCTACGGCTATGCCCGTCAGGACAAGAAGCACCGTGGTCGTGAGCCCATCTCCGCCCGTCTGATCGCCGATCTGATGAAGACGGCGGGTGCCGACCGCATCCTGACGGTCGACCTCCACACGGACCAGATCCAGGGCTTCTTCGACGGCCCGGTGGACCACCTGTTCGCGCTGCCGATCCTGGCCGACTACGTGGGTGCCAAGGTCGACCGCGACAAGCTGACGGTCGTCTCTCCGGACGCCGGCCGCGTGCGCGTGGCCGACCGCTGGTGCGACCGTCTGGGCGCGCCGCTGGCGATCGTGCACAAGCGTCGCGACAAGGACGTCGCCAACCAGGTGACCGTCCACGAGGTCGTGGGTGACGTCAAGGGCCGGGTCTGTGTCCTGGTCGACGACATGATCGACACGGGTGGCACGATCTGCGCCGCCGCCGACGCGCTGTTCGCGCACGGTGCCGCGGACGTCATCGTCACCGCCACGCACGGTGTGCTCTCGGGTCCGGCCGCTGACCGGCTGAAGAACTCGAAGGTGAGCGAGTTCGTCTTCACGAACACCCTGCCCACCCCGAACGAGCTGGAGCTGGACAAGATCACGGTGCTGTCGATCGCGCCGACGATCGCCCGCGCCGTGCGTGAGGTGTTCGAGGACGGTTCGGTCACGAGCCTCTTCGACGAGCTGGGCTGAGCGAGCCCGCTCGAATGCTGTACCTGCTGTAACGATCATGCAGTCGTACTGACGTGCTGATCGATTTCTGGGCGGCCTTCCGCGCCGGGTAGACTCCTGGAGTTGCTCGGCGAGGGAGGCCGCACCGCTGTCCGCGGTGTTCGGCGGTCCGTTATCGACGCGCTCTTCGTAGCAGGCCTGTCGTGGGCCGGGTAACCGTCCACCGCAACCGCTCACGAGGAGTGCACCATGGCTGAGGTCAAGCTCGCCGCCACCGTCCGTACCGACTTCGGTAAGGGCGCCGCCCGCCGCGTCCGCCGCGAGTCCCAGGTTCCGGCCGTCGTCTACGGCCACGGCGCCGAGCCGGTCCACGTGTCCCTGCCGGGCCACGACCTGATGATGGCGCTGAAGACCCCGGGTGTTCAGCTGTCCCTGGACATCGAGGGCCGCACCGAGATCGTCGTTCCCAAGCAGGTTCAGCGCGACGCGCTGAAGGGCTTCATCGAGCACGTCGACCTGCTGGTCGTCAAGGCCTGATCGCCTGCCTCGCGGGTTTTTCTCTTCGACCGCCGTCCCGCTCCACCGGAGCGGGACGGCGGTTGGCGTATGAAGGAGACATGCAGATGACGGACGACTCGAGTCCCTGGCTGATCGTGGGCCTGGGCAACCCCGGCGGCGAGTACGCCGGCAACCGCCACAACGTCGGCTTCATGGTCGCCGACCTGCTCGCCGAGCGGCTGGGGGCGAAGTTCAAGACGCACAAGGCGCGGGCGCAGGTGGTGGAGGGCCGGCTGGGCGCTCCGGGGCCGTCCAGCCGCCGGGTGGTCGTGGCGAAGCCGATGTCGTTCATGAATCTGTCGGGTGGCCCGACGGCCGCGCTGCGGGACTTCTACAAGGTGCCGGTGGAGCGGATCGTCGCCGTGCACGACGAGCTGGACATCGATTTCGGGCAGCTGCGGCTGAAGCTGGGTGGTGGCGACAACGGTCACAACGGGCTGAAGTCGATCACGAAGGCGATGGGTGCGGACTACTGCCGGGTGCGGTTCGGTATCGGGCGTCCGCCGGGGCGGATGCAGGTGGCGGATTTCGTGCTGAAGGATTTCTCGTCGACGGAGCGCAAGGATCTGGCGTTCGAGGTGGACCGGGCGGCGGACGCGGTGGAGACGCTGATCGTGGACGGTCTGGAGCGGGCGCAGGGGACGTACAACTCCTGAGCCCCCGGGCCTGTGGCGGTGCCCCCGTTCCGGCGACGGAACGGGGGCACTGTCGTGTCCGGGGCCGGGTCAGCCGGTGTTGCGCAGGCCGGCCGCCACTCCGTTGACGGTGAGCAGCAGGGCCCTGGCGAGCAGCGGGTCGGCGGTCTCGCCGCGTGCGGCGGCTTCGCGCTGCCGGTGGAGGAGGGTGACCTGGAGGTAGGAGATCGGGTCGAGGTAGGCGTCGCGGATGTGGAAGGTCTGGCTGAGGACGGGGCTGGCGGCCAGCAGTTCGTCCTCGCCGGTGATGCGCAGCACTTCGCGGACGGTGAGCTCGTGCTCGGCCTTGATGGTGTCGAAGACGTGCCGGAGCTCGTCGGGCACGAGGGTGTCGACGTAGTGCCGGGCGATGCGCAGGTCGGTCTTGGCGAGGGTCATCTCGACGTTGGACAGGAAGTTCCGGAAGAAGTGCCAGTGCTCGTGCATCTCGTCGAGGACGGTGTCGAGCCCGGCTTCGCGGGCGGCCTTGAGGCCGGAGCCGACGCCGAACCAGCCGGGGACGATCTGCCGGGACTGGGTCCAGCCGAAGACCCAGGGGATGGCGCGGAGTCCGTCGAGGCCGGCGCCGGAGTCGGGGCGGCGGGAGGGCCGGGAGCCGAGGTGGAGTTCGGCGAGCTGGTCGACGGGGGTGGAGGCGAAGAAGTAGGCGGGGAGGTCGGGGTCCTCGACGAGGCGCCGGTAGGCCTGGTGGGCGGCGTCGGAGACGGTGTCCATGGCCGCGTCCCAGCGGGCGAGGGCCTCGTCGGACTGCCGGGGGGCGGTGTGGAGGGCCGAGGCCTGGAGGGTGGCGGCGACGGTGAGTTCGAGGTTCTCGCGGGCCAGGGACGGCAGGAGGTACTTGTCGGAGATGACCTCGCCCTGTTCGGTGACCTTGATCTCGCCTTCGAGGGTGCCCCAGGGCTGGGCGAGGATGGCGTCGTGGGTGGGGCCGCCGCCGCGGCCGACGGTGCCGCCGCGGCCGTGGAAGAGGCGGAGGCGGACGCCGTAGCGGTGGGCGACGTCGCGGAGCCGGCGCTGGGCGCGGTGGATCTCCCACTGGGAGGTGGTGATGCCGCCGAACTTGGAGGAGTCGGAGTAGCCGAGCATGACCTCCTGGACGTCGCCGCGGAGGGCGACGAGGCGCCGGTAGGAGGGGTCGGCGAGCATCTCGTCGAGGATGCGGTCGGCTTCCTTGAGCTCGTCGGTGGTCTCCAGGAGGGGCACGATGCCGATCCTGGCCCAGCCGGCGTGGAGGTCGACGAGGCCGGCCTCGCGGGCGAGGACGGCGGCGGCGAAGACGTCGTCGGCGCCCTGGCACATGGAGATGATGTAGGACTCGACGACCTCGGGGCCGAAGCGTTCGAGGGCTTCGCGGACGGTGTGGAAGACGCCGAGGGTCTTCTGTCCGGCTGCGTCGAGGGGGGCGGGGCTGGGGGCCAGGGGGCGGCGGGAGCGCAGTTCCTTGGCGAGGAGCTTGCGGCGGTAGTCCCGGGGCATGTCGGCGTAGCGCCAGGATTCCTCGCCGAGGCGGTCGAAGAGCTGGCCGAGGGCGTGGTGGTGGGCGTCGGCGTGTTCGCGGACGTCCATGGTGGCCAGGTGGAGGCCGAACGCGGCGAGGGTGCGCAGGGCGCGTTCGAGGCGGCCGTCGGCGATGAGGCGGCCTCGGTGGGCGCGCAGGGAGTCCTGGAGGGTCTGGAGGTCGGCGAGGAGTTCGGCGGTGCCGAGGTAGTCGCGGCCTTCCTGGTGGGGGGTGTTCTTCGCGAGGCGCTCGCGGGTGTTGACGAGCTTCTGGCGGATGCAGGTGGCCTTGAGGCGGTAGGGCTCCTCAGCGTTGAGGCGCTTGTAGCGGGGGCTGATCTCGGGGAGGAGTTCGAGGTCGCGCTGGAGGGAGGTGAGGAGCTCCTCGGTGGCGCCGCTGTTGCGGATGGAGTTGGAGAGGGCGCCGCGGAGGTCGTCGACGAGGGCGAGGGCGTCGGTGATGCCGTGTTCGTGCTGCAGTATCAGCACGTCCCAGGTGACCTGGGGGGTGACGTTGGGGTTGCCGTCGCGGTCGCCGCCGATCCAGGTGCCGAAGGTGAGGGGGCGGGTGGTGGCGGGGAGGGGGACGCCGACGCGGTCGAGTTCGGCGGCGAGGTCCTCCAGGACGTCGCCGACGGCCTCGGCGTGGAGCTCGTCGAGGTAGTAGATGGCGTTGCGGGCCTCGTCGGTGGGCTCGGGGCGGGCGACGCGCAGTTCGTCGGTCTGCCAGAGCAGGTCGATGTTCTCGGCGAGGCGGAGGTCGGTGCGGCGCTTGTCGGCGGGGGTGCCGGTGCCGGGGGTGTCGAGCAGCTGGGCGATGCGCCGGAGCTTGTTGAGGACGCTGCGGCGGGCGGCCTCGGTGGGGTGGGCGGTGAAGACCGGGCGTACGCCGAGGTGCTCGACGGTGGCGGCGAGGTGCTCGGGGTCGGCGTCCTTGAGCTGGTCGGCGGTGCGGGCGAGGAGGGAGCCCTCGGCGTCGCGGTGGGCGCGGAGCTCGCGGCCCCGGTGGACCTGCTCGGTGACGTTGGCCAGGTGGAAGTAGGTGGAGAAGGCGCGGACGAGCTTGGCGGCGGTCTGCGGGTCGGTGGCGCCGAGGAGGTGGGCGGCGGCCTCGCCGTCGGTGCGGGTCAGGGCCCGGACGCGTTCGACGAGGTCGAGGAGCTCCTGGCCCTCCTGGCGGACCAGTGTCTCGCCGAGCAGGTCGCCGAGGCGGCGGATGTCGGCGCGCAGGGCGGCGTTGGTGTTGTCGGCACTGCTCACAGGTGCGGCTCCTTGCGGTGTTTCCGAGCACGTCTGGAGGGGTGGCGGACCGCGCTGTCCGGCGCCCCCAGCATAGGTGTCCGCACGACGCGCGGTCGGCCACGGCCTCTTGCCCCCGCGCCGAGCCCTGCCATACTTACGAAGCCGTAGGTTACGGAACCGTAGCCACAGAACGTGGCCAAGCCCCGACCCCCATGAGGGAACCCATGACTGCAAGCCCCGACGTGCTCGAGAACGCGCCGAAGGCCCAGGAGACGACCCCACCGACGTCCGCCACGCTCGGAGGTGAGCAACGGCGGTCGGTCGAGCAGATCGCGCTGCTGGTGTTCATCGTCGTCCCGTTCGTCGCCCTGCTCGCCGCGGTCCCGCTGGCCTGGGGCTGGGGGGTGAGCTGGCTGGATCTGGGGCTGCTGGTGGCGATGTACTACATCGGTTGCCACGGCATCACGATCGGTTTCCACCGTTACTTCACTCACGGTGCCTTCAAGGCGAAGCGGCCGCTGCGGATCGCTCTGGCGATCATGGGCTCGCTGGCGGTCGAGGGGCCGGTGGTGCGCTGGGTGGCGGATCACCGCAAGCACCACAAGTTCTCCGACGCGGAGGGTGACCCCCACTCCCCCTGGCGTTACGGCGAGACGGTGCCGGCGCTGATGAAGGGGCTGTGGTGGGCCCACGTCGCCTGGATGTTCGACGAGGAGCAGACGCCGCAGCAGAAGTACGCCCCGGACCTGGTCAAGGACCCGATGATCCGGGCGATCTCCCGGCAGTTCGTGCTGTGGACGGCGGTGTCGCTGCTGATCCCGCCGCTGGTGGGCGGTCTGGTCACCTGGTCGTGGCAGGGGGCGCTGACGGCGTTCTTCTGGGGTTCGCTGGTGCGGGTGGCGTTGCTGCACCATGTGACGTGGTCGATCAACTCGATCTGCCACGCGGTGGGCAAGCGGCCGTTCAAGTCGCGGGACCGTTCGGGCAACGTGTGGTGGCTGGCGGTGCTCTCCTGCGGTGAGTCCTGGCACAACCTCCACCACGCCGACCCGACGTCGGCGCGGCACGGGGTGCTGCGGGGGCAGCTGGATTCGAGCGCGCGGCTGATCCGCTGGTTCGAGCGGGCGGGCTGGGCGTACGACGTGCGCTGGCCGAACGCGGGCCGGATCGAGTCGAAGCGGAACTCCCAGGGGAAGGGCGACGCCGTCCAGGCGGCATGATTGACGGCGTGGCGATCGACAGCAACACCAGTGACAAGGACCTGCCCGCGGCCCCGGCGCCCCGCCGTTCCCGGCCGCGCCGGGTGCGGATGACGGGCGCCGAGCGCCGCGAGCAGCTGTTGGACATCGGTCGCACCCTGTTCGCCGAGCGGGGCTTCGAGGGCACGTCGGTGGAGGAGATCGCGGCGAAGGCCGGGGTCTCCAAGCCGGTGGTCTACGAGCACTTCGGCGGCAAGGAGGGGCTGTACGCGGTGGTCGTGGACCGCGAGATGCGGCAGCTGCTCGACATGGTGACGGGGGCGCTGACGGCGGGGCATCCGCGGGAGCTGCTGGAGCAGGCCGCGTTCGCGCTGCTGGACTACATCGAGAAGTCGACGGACGGTTTCCGGATCCTGGTGCGGGATTCGCCGGTGGCGCAGTCGACGGGCACCTTCGCGTCGCTGATCAGCGATATCGCCACGCAGGTGGAGGACATCCTGGGTCTGGAGTTCAAGGCCCGGGGCTTCGATCCGAAGCTGGCCCCGCTGTATGCGCAGGCGCTGGTGGGGATGGTGGCGCTGACGGGTCAGTGGTGGCTGGACGTGCGCAAGCCGCGCAAGGCGGAGGTGGCGGCACATCTGGTGAACCTGGCGTGGCACGGTCTGGACGGGCTGGAGGCCAAGCCGCGGCTGGTGGGGCACCGCAAGAGCTAGGGCCTTTCCCGGGGCCGCGGGGCGGGTGGCGGCGGTGCGCCGGGACCACCCGTCCGGTCGTCCGCCGGCGCGTGCCGCGCGTTCCTCCGAATGGGGGACCAGGTCTGTCTTGACGTCAAGAGACTTCATGTCGACAGACCAACTACACTGTCCCCATGGAGGACGAGGTCGATCGGCTGGTCGCGGCGTGGCGCCGAGAGCGCCCCGACCTCGACGTGGAACCACTCGAAGTGCTCAGCCGGGTCAGCAGGCTCGCCCGCCACCTCGACCGGGCCCGCCGGCTGGCGTTCGCCGAGCACGAGCTCGAACCATGGGAGTTCGACGTCCTCACCGCGCTCCGCCGGGCCGGGGCGCCCTACCAGCTCTCGCCGGGCCAGCTGCTGACCCAGACCCTGGTCACCTCGGGCACCATGACCAACCGCATCGACCGGTTGACCAAGAAGGGCCTGGTCCAGCGCGAGCCGGACCCCAGCGACCGGCGCGGTGTGCTCGTCCGGCTGACCGCCGAGGGCCGGGACCGCGCCGACGAGGCGCTCGCCGGGCTGCTCGCCCAGGAGCGGGCGATCCTCGCCGAGCTCTCCACGGCGCAGCGGGCCGATCTGGCCGCGCTGCTACGCCAGCTGACCGCCCCGTTCGACAACGTCCCCGGCTAGGTCCACCGGCCCCACCCCGGCCCGTCGCGCCAGCGCGACCGCGGCCAGCGTGGAGTGCACGCCGAGCTTGCCCAGCACGTTCTGCATATGGGTGCGGACCGTGTGCGGGGAGAGGTAGAGGCGCTCGGCGACGGCCTTGCGGCCCAGCCCGGCCACCATGCAGCGCAGCACCTCGCGCTCGCGCGGGGTCAGCGACTCCACCAGCCGTTCGCTCTCGGTGCGGTGCTTGCGCGCGGCCGTCAGCTCCCGCAGGACGCCGGTGAGCAGCGCGGGCGGCAGGTGGGTCTCGTCCCGCAGCACGCCCCGTATCACCGCCAGCAGCCGGGAGAGCGAGCAGTCCTTGGCGACCCAGCCGCCGGCGCCCGCCTGGAGCGCGGCGGCCGCGCGCCGGGGGTCGTCGCGCTCGGCGAGGACCACCGTACGGACGCCGGGGTGTCCCGAGCGCACCCTGGCGACCAGCGAGATGCCGTCGACCGCGCCCTCGGGCGGCCCGGGGCCGTCCGACGGGCCGGGCCCGCGCAGTGCTCCCGGCACCTGGGCGGTGTCCGCGCCGACCGTGCCGAGGTCGGCGTCGATCAGCAGGACGTCGAAGCGCCGTCCTTCACCCGCCGCGCGCTCCAGCGCGCGCAGCGCCGCCGGCCCGCTGCCGGCCGCCGAGACGTCCACGTCCTGCTCGGCCGCGAGGGCGGCGGCGAGCGACTCGGCGAAGATGCGGTGGTCGTCGACCACCAATACCCGAATACGTGCCACAACCACCCCCATGTCCCGGACGGCGAGGGCAGTGCGGGTACGGCGCCCGGCCCGGAGCCGGCCGCCATGCGCGCACGGCCGCCGCCGTGCCCTGACAACCACCCCGCCCCGGGCGTCGTACCTGCCTGTCTCGCCCCCTGATCAGCGTCGGCCCCCACCGACGCTGTGCATCAGGGTACGGCCGGGGTCCGGCGACGGAAGGCGATTGGCAAAACTGCTTGACCCCGGTGTTTATCGTGAGCTTTATGTTCAGTATTGGGGCGGTGAACGACTCGGAACGACGACATGCCGATCATCACCGCACCCGTCGCGCTCCCGCGGCCGGCGTCACGGGGAAGATCCGCGGCGGCCGGTGCCCGGCGGCCGCGAAGGCGCCGGCGACGGCATCCGTGACGGCCTGAGCGGTCGTCTCCTCGCTCAGGACGAGCGCCGAGCCGCCGAAGCCCGCCCCCGTCATCCGGGCGCCCAGCGCGCCCGCCTCCAGGGCCGTGGCGACCGCCAGGTCGAGCTCGGGGCACGAGACCCGGAAGTCGTCGCGCAGCGAGGCGTGCCCGGCCGTCAGCGGCGGTCCCGCGGCCCTCGGGTCGCCCGCCTCCAGCGCGGCGGCCACCTCCCCGACGCGCCGGTTCTCGGTGACGACGTGGCGGACGAGCTCCCGGGCGCCCGGTCCGCCGCCGGGGGTCCCGGGCGGCAGGGCGGCGAGGGCGGCGGGCAGGTGGTCGTGGGGCACGTCGCGCAGGGCGCGTACGCCGAGCGCCCGCGCGGCCGCCGCGCAGCCGTCGCGCAGCCGGGCGTAGGCGCCGTCGCCGAGCGCGTGCCGGACGCGGGTGTCGACGACCGTCAGCCGCAGGCCATGGGCCGCCGGGTCGAAGGGGAGGTGCCGGTACGACAGGTCGCGGGTGTCGAGGTGCAGGGCGTGGCCGGCGACGCAGCACGCGGAGGCGGTCTGGTCCATCGCCCCGCAGGGGACGCCCACGAAGGCGTTCTCGGCCCGCCGGGCCAGCAGGGCGAGGCCCGGTGGGTCGGTGAACGGGCCGTGCAGCGCGTCCAGCGCCAGGGCCGTGGCGACCTCCAGGGCCGCCGAGGACGACAGCCCGGCCCCGGCCGGCACGTCGCTCTCCACGTGGAGGTCGGCGCCGCCGGCGGCGTGCCCCGCCGCGCGCAGCGCCCACAGGACGCCGGCCGGGTAGGCGGCCCAGCCGCGCACCCGGCCGGGCGCGAGGTCGCGGACGGACAGCTCGGTGACCTCGCCGGGCGCGGCGGCGGTGTGCAGCCGCAGCCGGTCGTCCGTGCGGCGGCGGGCGGCCACCCAGGTCAGACGGGGCAGCGCGAGGGGCAGCACGAAGCCGTCGTTGACGTCGGTGTACTCGCCGATGAGGTTGACGCGGCCGGGGGCCGCCCACACGCCCTCGCAGGGGGTGTCGTGGACGGCCCGGAAGGCCGCGGCGGCCCGGTCGGCGCTCACGCGCCCGGTCCGCCCCGGCGGGCGAAGTCCCAGGCGTCCCGGACGATCCCGGCGAGGTCGCGGCGCTCGGGCCGCCAGCCGAGCAGCTTGTGGGCGCGGTCGGCGGAGGCGACCAGCACGGCCGGGTCGCCCGGGCGGCGCGGGGCCGTGGTCACGCGGACGGGGCGGCCGGTGACCTCGCGGACGGTCTCGATGACCTCGCGGACGGAGAAGCCGTCGCCGTTGCCGAGGTTGCAGACCAGGTGTTCGCCGGGGCGGGCGGCGTCCAGGGCGAGCAGGTGGGCCTCGGCGAGGTCGGCGACGTGGAGGTAGTCGCGGACGCAGGTGCCGTCGGGCGTGGGGTAGTCCTCGCCGAAGACGGCGACCTCGCCCCGCTCGTCCAGGGCGGCCCGGAGGACGACCGGGACGAGGTGGGTCTCGGGGTCGTGCCGTTCGCCGTGCCGGCCGTGGGCGCCCGCGACGTTGAAGTAGCGCAGCGAGACGGCGGCCAGGCCGTGGGCCGCGCACTCGGAGGCGATCATGTGGTCGGTGGCGAGCTTGCTGGCGCCGTAGGGGCTGGTGGGGCGGGTGGGGGCGTCCTCGGTGATCGGGACGGTGTCGGGCTCGCCGTAGACGGCGGCGGTGGAGGAGAAGACGAGGGTGCGGACGCCCGCGGCGCGCATGGCGTCGAGGAGGGCGAGGGTGCCGCCGGTGTTGTTGTGCCAGTAGAGCTCGGGCCGGGCGACGGACTCCCCCACCCGTGAGAACGCGGCGAAGTGGAGGACGGCGTCGTAGGAGCCGTCCAGATGGCGTGCGGCGTCCTGGACGCGCCCCTCGACGAAGCGCGCGCCCTCGGGGACGGCCTCACGGTGGCCGGTGGAGAGGTCGTCGAGGACGGTCACGGTGTGCCCGGCCCCGAGCAGATGGGCGGCGACGACGCTGCCGACATAGCCCGCGCCCCCGGTGACCAGGTAGTTCTTCCCGTTCATGCGCTCGCAGCTCCTCACGGTCGGCGCGCCGCGGCCTCGGGCGGCACAGCGTCGGTGAACACCCTGGTGCCGGATTCCGAACCCGTGCGGAACGCCGGCTTACCGGGAGCGCGTCGCACGGTGAAGAACCTCGTCAGGGCGCGCCGGGTCCGCCCCGGCCCGGCCCCGCCTGGGGCGGGACGGGGAGCCCGCCGCCCGTCGCCCGGTCCAGCAGTCCCGTACGGGCGGCGAGGGCGGCCGCCTCCAGGCGGGAGCCGACGCCGAGCTTCATCAGGACGCGCTGGACGTGGGTGCGGGCGGTGCTGGGCGCTATTCCCATGCCGGCGGCGATCAGGCGGGTGTCCTCGCCCTCGGCGACCCGGACCAGCACCTCGACCTCGCGCGGGGTGAGCAGCTGGAGCAGCCGGGCGCCCTCGTCGTCGGGCTGGGCCGCGGGGTTGAGCAGCTCCGCGAACGAGCCCTGGAGCAGCTGCGGGTCGACGGCCGCCTCGCCGGCGCGTGCCTTCATCATGGCGCGTTCCACGCCCTCGATGCGTTCGTTGTGGCGGACGTAACCGGAGGCGCCGGCGGCGAAGGCGGCCGCGATGCCCATCGGGCTCGGCACCGGGCCGAGGACGACGACCGCGACCTGCGGGCGCTCCCGTTTGATGCGGACGACCGGGTCGAAGGCGCCCGGTTCGGCCGGGGCCGCGGTGCCCAGGAGGCACACCTCCGGTGCCCGGCTGATGACGAGGTCCGCCGCTCCGGCACTGGGAGCCGCTGCGGCCAGCACACGATGGCCGCGCAGCTTCAGTGCCGAGGCGAGGGCCTCGGCCAGCAGCCGATGGTCGTCGACCACCATGAGCCGCACGCCCATGCGTTACCCCCCTGTCGCCCGCTGCCGCCCTCTGCCGCCCGCGCAGGTCTTCCCGGCACCCTCTTGTCCCCGGAAGCTACACGCTTGTTCGACGTTCCGCGCCCCTTACCGGTGAGAAGTCCCCCGGAATGCCGAAATCCCTGCCAATCACGTGTACTTCGCGACTGAAACGGATCGTTCAGGCATGTACGCGCGATGGACAGGGATACGGCGTGAGGCGTGCCTCAAATGATCAATATCAGCTGCCGCCGAAGACCATGGTCAGGTACTCCTTGCCCATGCTGTACTTGCTGGGCTTGTCGGCGTAGCTGCCACCCAGGTAGAGCCGGCCCTGGGACCACAGGCCCTGGTGGATGGAGGGCGACAGGCGCCGCTCGCTCTCGGCCGTTTCGGCCGGATTCCGCAGCAGCACATCGGTCTTGAACGTCTTGGGGTCGATCCGGACCACGCTGCCGCCCGACTTGTACGTGGGCTCCAGGTACCCGATCGGGTAGCCGTCCTTGTCCACGCCCAGCGGCAGCATGGTCGCGCCGGTGACGCCCTCGGTCTTGCCCTTGGACTGGCCGGTGGCCAGGTCGAATCCGACGACCTCGTTGACCCGGCCGGGCTCCTGGGCGTTGCCGCTCTGGTGGTCCTCGGTGGGCAGGAAGAGGGTGTCCTTGGTGACGGCCAGCTTGGTGCAGCCCTCGACGTCGGTGGCGGGGCACCTCGGCGTGAACTTGCCGTTCTCCGTGGAGATCTTGCTGCGGAGCTTGCCCTCCTTGGCGCTGTCGTCGACCACCAGGAAGTCGGAGGCGGCGCTGCCGGTGGAGTCGCCCGCGTCGACCGCGACGATCAGCGGGTCGGTGGACGCGATGTGGACGTAGTTCAGGCCGGCCGGGACCTTGTACTCGGACTGGATCGCGCCCGACTGCGGGTTGACGGTCTGCACCAGCATCTGGGGCTTGGCGTAGTCGCCGCAACGGCGGACCGCGACGAGCTTGGTGCCGCCGCCGTAGCCGTCGTCACGGCAGTTCTCGCCGCTCTTGGGCTTCCACAGCTCCTTGCCGTCGGCCAGCGCCCAGGCGGCGCCGCCGCGGATGCCGCCCGCGGCGACCGTGCCGCCGCCGATGGTGACCTCGTCGAAGGCGATGTTGGTGTCGCCGTCCTGGACGGTCTTCTGCCAGACCTTCTGGCCGGTGTTGATGTCCAGCACGACGACCTGGGTGCAGGGGCCGCCGTACTTGTGGTCGGCGCTGGGCTTGCCGTCCTTGACCAGCAGCGCGATCTTCCCGTCGGGGCTGGTCTGCTTGGAGCCCCAGCACAGCTCGCCGTCGAGCGGGAACTCCCACTTCTGGCCGCCGGACAGGCCATAGCCGTTGATCTTGTAGACGTCGGCCTTGGCGAAGGCCTTGTCGCTGACCCACATGCCCTTGACGGTGATCAGGTCGTCGACCTTGGGCGAGTCGACGCTGAAGAGCAGCTTGCCGTCGACGGGCTTGGGCGCGGGCTTGCCGCCGCCGGACTCCTTGCCGGAACCCTGGTTGTTCTGGGTGCCCTTGGCCTCGTCGTCCTTGCCGCCGTCCTTGGTGGCGAAGTAGAAGCCGGCGCCGGCGACCAGCACCAGCGCGACCACCGCGGCGATGATGATCATCATCCGCTGCTTGGCCCTGCCGTCGCCGGAACCACCCGGGGCACCGCCCGGGAACCCGCCGCCGGGCGGCGGCGGGTAGGCGCCGAACTGCTGCGGCGGGGCCGCGCCGAAGGCCTGCGTGGGCATGTCGGGACGGCCCGGGGCCGGGGCGCCGGGGTAGCCGTACCCGCCGGGCGCCGGGTAGCCGTAACCACCGGGCGGGGCCGGCGGGACCGCGGGCGCCCCCGGCGGGGGCGGCGGCGGGCCCTGGGGCGCGCCACCCGCCGGCGGGGCCTGGGGGTAGCCGTAGCCGGGCTGGACGGCCGGCTGGGCGGGCATGGTGGGCTGGACGGCCGGCTGGGCGAGCACCGTCGGCGGGGGCGTGGGCCGCGCCGCGGGCTGCGCCGGCATGGTCGGCGGGGCCGCCGGCGGCGCGGCCGGCGGCGGCGCGGCCGGCGGCGGGGCGCCGAAGCCGGGGGGAGGATCCTGCGGCGCGCCGAAGCCTCCGCCCGGCGGGACCGGGGGGCCCTGCGGCGGATTGGGGGGCTGGGGCGGCTGTGACATCAGCTTCCTCTTTACGCGCGGGTCCAGGACACGAATCCCGCCCGTGTGCGGCAGGCGAGCGGGTGTTCTTTGTACCACCCGTCGCCGACAGGCCATGGCCCGATCTCCACCGTATCCACCACCTGAGACCGGGCCGTGACGAGACTGTTGCGGCGCACGGCACTGGGCGCGCGCCGTGATGGCGCCTCAGTGCGCCGTGCGCCGTACGGTCACCGCTCAGACGTCGTCGGCCAGTTCGAGCCAGCGCAGCTCGAGCTCGTCGCGCTCTCCCGCCAGTTCGCGCAGCTGGGCGTCCAGCTTGGCGACCGCCTCGAAGTCGGTGGCCTGCTCGGCGATGGCGGCGTGCAGCTTGGCCTCCTGCTCGCTGACGCGGTCCAGGCGGCGCTCGATCTTCTGGAGCTCCTTCTTGGCCGCGCGGGCGTCGGCGGCCGGCTTGGCCTTGGCGGCCGCCGGGGCCGCGGCGGGAGCGGCCGCGGCGGCGGCCTCCATCACCCGCTGCCGGCGCTCCAGGTACTCGTCCAGGCCGCGCGGCAGCATGCGCAGCGCCCGGTCGCCCAGGAGCGCGAACACCTTGTCGGTGGTGCGCTCGACGAAGTACCGGTCGTGGCTGATGACGATCATCGAGCCGGGCCAGCCGTCGAGGAGGTCCTCCAGCTGGGTCAGGGTCTCGATGTCGAGGTCGTTGGTCGGCTCGTCGAGGAACAGGACGTTGGGCTCGTCCATGAGCAGCCGCAGGATCTGCAGCCGGCGCCGCTCACCGCCGGAGAGGTCGCCGACGGGCGTCCACTGCTTCTCCTTGGTGAAGCCGAACTTCTCGCAGAGCTGCCCGGCCGTCATCTCCCGGCCCTTGCCGAGGTCCACGCGGTCGCGGATCTGCTGGACGGCCTCCAGGACCCGCTTGGCCGGGTCGAGTTCGGCGACCTCCTGGGAGAGGTAGGCCAGCTTGACGGTCCTGCCGACCACGACCTTGCCGCCCGCCGGCTGCTTCTCGCCCTCGGTGGCGGCCGCCTCGGCGAGGGTGCGCAGCAGCGAGGTCTTGCCGGCGCCGTTGACGCCGACGAGGCCGATGCGGTCGCCGGGGCCCAGCTGCCAGGTGAGGTGCTCGATGAGGGACTTGGGGCCGGCCTGGACGGTGACGTTCTCCAGGTCGAAGACGGTCCTGCCGAGCCGCGAGGTGGCGAACTTCATCAGCTCGGAGCTGTCGCGCGGCGGGGGCACGTCGGCGATGAGCTCGTTGGCGGCCTCGATGCGGAAGCGCGGCTTGCTGGTGCGGGCGGGGGCGCCGCGGCGCAGCCAGGCGAGCTCCTTGCGCATCAGGTTCTGGCGCTTGGCCTCCTCGGTGGCGGCGATGCGCTCGCGCTCGGCCCGGGCGAAGACGTAGTCGCTGTAGCCGCCCTCGTACTCGTGGACGGTGCCGCGCTGGACGTCCCACATGCGGGTGCAGACCTGGTCGAGGAACCAGCGGTCGTGGGTGACGCACACCAGCGCGGAGCGGCGCTGCTGGAGGTGGCGGGCGAGCCAGGAGATGCCCTCGACGTCGAGGTGGTTGGTGGGCTCGTCGAGGACGATGAGGTCCTGGTCGGCGATGAGGAGCTTGGCCAGCGCGATACGGCGGCGCTCGCCGCCGGAGAGCGGGCCGATGACGGTGTCGAGGCCCTGCGGGAAGGCGGGCAGGTCGAGCCCGCCGAACAGCCCGGTCAGGACGTCGCGGACCTTGGCGTTACCCGCCCACTCGTGGTCGGCCATGTCGCCGAGGACCTCGTGCCGCACGGTGGCGGCCGGGTCGAGGGAGTCGTGCTGGGTGAGCACGCCGAGGCGGACGTGGCCGGCGTGGGTGACGCGGCCCTTGTCGGCCTCCTCCAGCTTGGCGAGAACACGGATGAGGGTGGTCTTGCCGTCGCCGTTGCGGCCGACCACGCCGATCCGGTCGCCCTCGTTGACGCCGAGGGAGATGCCGTCGAGCAGGGCGCGGGTGCCGTACACCTTGTCGACGGCTTCCAGGTTGACCAGGTTGGCTGCCATGCCGCTTGCCGCTCCTTGATTCGTGGGACTCCTCCCAGCATCCCACGCCGGGCGCGGGCCCCGTCACGCGCGCCCCGGGGCCCGGCGCATGCGGGCCGCGGGGCCTGAGTACCCGCGGCCGGAAGGGTCTAGCGCGTGATGACCGTCGCGCCCGGTACCGGGCCCGAGGTGACCCTGACCGTGCGGCACGTGCCGGAGGCGGTCAGCGCCTCGGCCACCTTCTCCGCGCCCGGGGCGTCGGCCACGAGGAAGGCCGTCGTCGGGCCGGAGCCGGAGACCATCGCCGCCAGGGCCCCGGCCTCCTCGCCGGCCGTCAGCGTGGCGGCCAGCGACGGCCGCAGGGAGACGGCGGCGGGCTGGAGGTCGTTGCCCACGGCGGCCGCCAGGGCCTCGGCGTCGCCGGTGCGCAGGGCGGCCAGGAGGGCGGTGGAGGCCTCGGGGTCCGGGACGTCGGTGCCGGCGCGCAGGCGGTCGCACTCGGCGTAGACGGCGGGGGTGGACAGGCCGCCGTCGGCGACGGCGAAGACCCAGTGGAAGGTGCCACCGGTCTCCAGAGGGGTGAGCAGCTCGCCCCGGCCGCGGCCGAGCGCCGCGCCACCGATCAGGCTGAACGGCACGTCGCTGCCGAGTTCGGCGCAGATGTCGAGGAGTTCCTCGCGGGTGGCGCCCGTGCCCCACAGGGCGTCGCAGGCGAGCAGCGCGCCCGCGCCGTCGGCGCTGCCGCCGGCCATGCCGCCGGCGACCGGGATGTCCTTGGCGATGTGGATGTGGACGTTCGCGTCGCGGCCGTGGCGGGCGGCGAGGGCGAGGGCCGCGCGGGCGGCGAGGTTGCTCGTGTCGAGGGGGACCTGGGCCGCGTCGGGGCCTTCGCAGGTGACGCGCAGCTCGTCGGCGGGGGTGACGGTCACCTCGTCGTACAGCCCCACCGCGAGGAAGACGTTGGCGAGGTCGTGGAAGCCGTCGGGGCGCAGGGGGCCCACGGCGAGCTGGACGTTGACCTTGGCGGGTACGCGGACCGTGACGGAGGCGGTCACAGGGTGGCGCCCTTCTGTTCGGCGATGGCGGCGAACTCGTACACGGTGAGGGCTTCGCCGCGGGCCTGCGGGGAGACGCCGGCGGCCGTCAGGGCGGCCTCGGCGGCCGCGGCGGAGCCGGCCCAGCCGGCCAGGGCCGCGCGGAGCGTCTTGCGGCGCTGGGCGAAGGCGGCGTCGACGACGGCGAAGACCTCGGCCTTGCTGGCCGTGGTCTCGATGGGCTTGTCGCGGCGGACCAGGGAGACGAGGCCGGAGTCGACGTTGGGGGCGGGCCAGAAGACGTTGCGGCCGATGGCGCCGGCCCGCTTGACCTCGGCGTACCAGTTGGCCTTGACGGAGGGGACGCCGTAGACCTTGTTGCCGGGCCTGGCGGCGAGCCGGTCGGCGACCTCGGCCTGGACCATGACGAGGGTGCGCTCGATGCTGGGGAAGCGGTCGAGCATGTGGAGCAGCACGGGCACGGCGACGTTGTAGGGCAGGTTGGCCACGAGCGCGGTGGGCGCCGGGCCGGGCAGCTCCTGGACGTGCATGGCGTCGCTGTGCACGAGCGCGAAGCGGTCGGCGCGGCCGGGCAGCCGGGCGGCGATGGTGCCGGGCAGGGCCGCGGCGAGCACGTCGTCGATCTCGACGGCGGTGACGCGGTCGGCGGCCTCCAGCAGGGCCAGGGTGAGCGAGCCGAGTCCCGGCCCGACCTCGACGACGACGTCGTCGGGCCGCACCTCGGCGGTCCGGACGATGCGCCGCACCGTGTTGGCGTCGATCACGAAGTTCTGGCCGCGCTGCTTGGTGGGGCGGACCCCGAGGGCGGCGGCCAGTTCGCGGATGTCGGCCGGGCCGAGGAGGGCGCCGGACTCGCCGGACTCGTCTGTGCTGGGGCTGGAGCTCACCCGTGAAGTTTACGGCCGCACACGGGCCAGGGGCTCGCCCCCCGGCTGACGTAGAGCTTCTTGGCCCGGTAGGTCTGCTCGCCGGCGCTGGCGTCCTGGGGTCGCCCGTCGCCGCCGAGGGAGTGCCAGGTGTGGACGTCGAACTGGTACAGCCCGCCGTAGGTGCCGGAGGGGTCGACGGCGTCGGGGCGGCCGCCGGCCTCGCACTGGGCGAGCCCGGACCAGTTCAGGCCGTCGGCGCCCTGGACGGAGGTGGGGCGGGCCTTGGTGCCGACCTTGACGATCTGGGTGCGGGGCTGCTTGACGATCTCCGAGGAGATCTTGCGGGGCTTCTGCTGGACGCCGTTGACGGTCCGCAGGGCGTACGTGACGCGTTCGACGCCCTTCTCGCCGTGCTGGGCGACGACCTCGGTGCCCTTGTAGAGGGTGGGGTCGTCGCGGCGCTCGGTGCTGAAGGCGATGGGCTCCTCGCGGACCTCCTCGGCGCCGGTGATGCGCATGACGGAGATGGTCTGGCCCTCGCGGGGGAAGCTGGCGGGGTCGACGGAGGTGGTGTCCTGGCCGTTCAGGGTGATGCCGGCCTCGTCGATGGCCTCGCGGACGGTGGCGGCGTTGGTGCGGACGGTGCGTTCGCGGCCGTCGGCCACGAAGGTGACGGTGCGCTCGGTGCGCACGTCGAGGTCGAGGCCGCGGCGCCCGATGGGGGCGGAGCGGGAGGCGGAGAGGTAGGCGCCCTCGGCGCGTACGCCCAGCTGGCGCAGGGCGGCGTCGACGGTGCGGGCAGTGGTCCACACCTGGCGGCGCTCGCCGTCGAGGGTGAGGGTGACGGGACGGCCGTAGCGGACGATGACGCGGTCGCCGGAGGCCAGGTCGTGGCCGGGGCCGGGGGCGACGATGTCGTGCTCGCCGACGGCCATGCCCTCGTCGGCGAGGAGTTCCGCCACGTCGCCGGCGAAGGTGTGGAGGGTGCGGGGCCTGCCGTCGACGCTCAGCTGGACGGCCTTGTCGCCGGCCACGAAGGCGGAGGTGCCGCCGGCGAGGAAGGCGACGACGAGGGCCTGCGGGAGCAGCCGGCGCAGCGGCTCGGCCTGGCGCTCGCGGGGCCGCTCGTGGGCGGGTTCCCGGGTGCGCCGGTCGGCACGCTCGCGGGACCGGTCGCGGGTGCCGGGGCGGCCGCGGCGTTCCTGTTGCCGGGCCGCGCGCCGGGCGGCGGCCCGGCCGCCGGTGGCGGGGGGCTCGTCCTCGGGGTCGACGTCGGGCAGCGCGATGTCGGCGGGCGCCCAGACGGCGACGCGGGCCGGCGCGCTCTCCCCGAACTCCCCGGCCTCCGGGTGGGCCGCCGCGGGGGGCGGCCCGTAGGAGGGGCCGTAGGGGTTCCGGTCGGCGCCGGCGGGCGCGTGGTGTCCGGGCGCGGCGGCCTGCCGGGGCAGCCTGTGCTGCCCGAAGGGCTCGTGCGGGCCGTACGACGGCGGGTGGGCGTCGTACGGCGCCCCGTAGGGCCCTGGCGAGCCGTACGGGTCGGGCGGCGCGTACGGCTCGTACGGCTGCGTTTCCGTCGCGGCGCGGGGTGCAGCGTGGGGGCTGCCCTGTGCATGACTCACGACACTCCACTGGGTCCGGCTAGGCCCGGGACTGTAGCGGAGTGACCGTCACCCTCCAAAGTCGCATTGTCACACGGTGTCGCGGATATCGGGGTCAGTACCCGAAGGCGCGTGCGGTATTGGCCGCGACTGCCGTGGCCAGGGCGTCCTCGGCCATCCCGAGCGTCGCGGCCATCGCCCGCAAAGTGACCGGAACGAGGTAGGGCGCGTTGGGCCGTCCGCGATACGGCATCGGGGTGAGGAAGGGTGCGTCGGTCTCGACGAGCACCCGGTCGAGGGGGGCGATCGCGAGGGCGTCGCGCAGGTGCTGGGCGTTCTTGAAGGTGACGTTCCCGGCGAAGGACAGGTAGTAGCCGGCCTCGGCGCAGACCTTGGCCATCTCCGCGTCGCCGGAGTAGCAGTGGAAGACGACGGTCTCCGGCGCGCCCTCCTCTGCGAGGACCCGCAGGACGTCGTCGTGGGCCTCCCGGTCGTGGATGACCAGGGCCTTGCCGTGCCGCTTGGCGATGTCGATGTGGCGGCGGAAGGAGTACTCCTGCGCCGCCATGCCCTCGGGGCCGGTGCGGAAATAGTCGAGGCCGGTCTCGCCGACGCCGCGGACCTGCGGGAGCGCGGCCAGCGCGTCGATCTCGGCGAGGGCCGCGTCCAGGGCCGCCATGCCGCCGGGCTCGCGCTCGCCCTGCCGGGACCAGCCGTCGGGGTCGCCGTGGACGATGCGGGGGGCCTCGTTGGGGTGGAGGGCCACGGTCGCCCAGACGGCGTCGTGGGCGGCGGCCGTCCCGGCCGCCCAGCGCGAACCGGCCAGGTCGCAACCGACCTGGATCACCGTGGTCACTCCCACCGACGCCGCCTGTGCGAGGGCCTCCTCGACGGTGGCACCGCCGGGGAGCATGTCGAGGTGGGTGTGGGAGTCGGCCACGGGGACCGCCAGCGGCTCCGGGAGCGGCGGGGGGACGTCCTTGCCCTCGTTCTTCTTCCGCTCGCCGCCGACCGGGCCGTTGTTCGATGCTGTTGCCGCCATGTCCGCGATTCTAGGTACCGCGGGCGGCCGGGCTCACTTGCGGTGGAAGGGCCGGAGCAGGTCCGACAGGTGCCAGTGGTGCCGCTCCTCGCCCTCCTCGTGGCCGCCGCCGTTCTGCAGCGGGCCGGCGGGCGCCTGCGCGCTGGCCGGGATCACCCTGCGGCCGGGCAGGTGGAGGGCGTCGGCGACGAGGGACACCTGTCCGGACTTCATGATGCGCACCACGTGCTCACCGCAGTTCAGGCAGGTCGGCCGGGTCAGCGGGGACGGGACACGCTCGCCGTCCGCGTAGTAGGTGACGAAGGGGTGTCCCTCGGCGTCGACGTGGTGCCGTATCTCGTACGACTGCTCCCACCCCTGGCCGCACCGCATGCAGGCGAAGGAGTACGACTCGTGCACCGTGTCGGATCCCGCCGCGCCCACCGCCGTGGCGGTACGCGTGCGGGGTGCGGTCTGGCCGCTCGAGGCTCCTGCGGTCTCGCTCATGGCAGCTCCTCTTGTCCGTCGGACAAGTCTCTCTCGGGATCGGACGTCCCACATCCAGGGAACGCCCATCCCGTCGGCGGCGCAGCAGACCGGCCCACGAATTGGGGCAAAATTGGCAACCACATGTCCTGGGGGCCGAAAAGCGATGCCTGAGCTTTGCTTTTCAGATCAGCCCTTTGCCATACGGTCAGCCCGGCTGGGCAGCATTTTTTGCCGCCACGACGGCATCGAACACCTCGCGCTTGGGAAGGCCGGTTTCGGCCGCCACGGCCGCGATCGCCTCCTTGCGCCGCTCCCCCGCCTCCTCGCGCACCCGCACCCTGCGCACCAGCTCGGCGGGGTCCAGCTCGTCCGGGCCGCGCTCGGGCGCGCCCTCCACGACGATCGTGATCTCGCCACGTACGCCCTCGGCCGCCCACGCCGCGAGCTCGCCGAGCGGGCCCCGCTTGACCTCCTCGTAGGTCTTGGTCAGCTCCCGGCACACCGCGGCGCGGCGGTCGGCGCCGAACGCCTCGGCCATCGCCGCGAGGGTGTCGTCCAGCCGGTGCGGGGCCTCGAAGTAGACGAGCGTGCGCCGCTCGTCGGCCACCTCGCGCAGCCGGCCCAGCCGCTCGCCCGCCTTGCGCGGCAGGAAGCCCTCGAAGCAGAAGCGGTCCACCGGCAGCCCGGAGACGGCCAGCGCCGTCAGCACGGCCGAGGGGCCGGGCACCGCCGTGACCTTGATGTCGCGCTCGACGGCGGCGGCCACCAGCCGGTAGCCGGGGTCGGAGACCGACGGCATCCCGGCGTCGGTGACCAGCAGCACCCGCGCGCCGCCGGCCAGCGCCTCGACGAGCTCGGGCGTCCGGGCGGACTCGTTGCCCTCGAAGTAGGAGACCACCCGGCCGGTGGTGTGCACCCCCAGGGCCTGGGTGAGGCGGCGCAGCCGGCGGGTGTCCTCGGCCGCGATGACCTCGGCGGCGGCGAGCTCGGCGGCGAGCCGCGGGGGCGCGTCGGCGACGTCACCGATGGGGGTTCCTGCGAGTACGAGCGTTCCAGTCACCCCACCATCCTCGCAGGACCCGGCCGTCCCGCGGGCCGCCGGTCGGCCGTCCGCGGCGGTCAGCCGTCCGCGGCGGTCAGCCGTCCGCGGCGGTCAGCCGTCCGCGGCGGTCAGCCGTCCGCGGCGAGGGCGATCTTGCGCTCGGGGATGACGGCGAGGAAGTGCGGCAGCGGGATGCCGGCCTTGTTCCGCTTGAACTGCATGATCGTTCCGTCGGCGTTGGCCGTCCCGGGCCGGTAGGGCGTGCCGTGGGGACGGGCGTGGTTGCGCCACCGGTGCTCGCGGCCGTCACAGGTGGCGGTCGTCCCGCCGATGCCGCTGGTGATGCCGTGCTGCCGGATGTTGCTGGCGACGACGACGAGGCCGGTGGGGCGGGCGAGCGGGGCACAGCGGTAGGTGCCGGTGAGGGTGATGGTGCCGTCGGGCGCGATGTGCCCGGTGCGGTCGATGCTGAGGGTGTTGAGCGGGGCGGCCGGCTCGGCGGCGACCGCCGCCGCCGGGACGGGCCCGGTGACGGCGGCGGTGGCGGACAGGGCGGCGGCGCCGGCGGCGAGGCCGATCGCGTCACGGATGCGCATGGGGTCGGTTTCCCTCCGGGTGGACGTGGCGACGCCAGGGATATCCGACCCGGGGGCCGCGTGGTGGGCACGTCACCCACGCGGTGGCGCGGCGCCGGGCCCTGCCGGCCGCCGGCCGGCAGGGCGACCGGACGGCCGAGGCCCGGCGGGGCCACACAGGGGCGGCCCGGGCCGCCGCGGTGCCGGCCGCGCGGTGCCGCGCGAGGTCGGGCCGCGCGGTGGGGCGGCGCCTGGCCCTGCCGGCCGCTGGCCGGCAGGGCGGCCGGACGGCCGAGGCCCGGCGGGGCCACACGGGGGCGGCCCGGGCCGCCGCGGTGCCGGCCGCGCGGTGCCGCGCGAGGTCGGGCCGCGCGGAGTACGGCCGTCCACGCCGGGTGCGGCGCCCGGGCGGGGATCGCCAGGGGGGCCGAGCCCGGCACGGCACCTGCTGGTGGTCCCGGACGCCCGGACGCGGACGGCCGACACGGCCGAGGCCATCGCGACGCCGGACGGCCACCGCCGGCCCGGCGGGACCGCCGGCCGGCAGCGCAGCCCGGCGGCCGACAGGGCGGCCCGGCGGTCGGCGCACCCATGCCGCGGTCGGTCAGCCCGCGGCACGGCACCTGCCGGTGGTCCCGGACGCCCGGACAGGGACGGCCGACACAGCCGAGGCCATCGCGACCCGGACGGCCACCGCAGGCCCGGCGGGACCGCCGACCGGCAGCCCGGCCCGGCGGCCGGCAGGGCGGACTGACGGCCCGGCGGCCGGCCCGGCGGTCGGCGCGCCCATGCCGCCGTCGGTCAGCCCGCGCGGAGTACCGCCGCGACGATCGGGCCGGCCGTGTCGCCGCCGTGGCCGCCGCCGGGGACGACCGCGGCGGCCGCCATGTCGTCCTGGTAGGCGGTGAACCAGCCGTTGGGCGCGCTCTGGCCGTCGATCTCGGCCGAGCCGGTCTTGGCGCCGATCTCGCCGCCGAGCCCGGACATCGCCTTCGCGCCGGTGCCGGAGACGGCCGTCAGCCGCATCATCGAGCGCAGGTCGCGGGCGACGGACGGGGACAGCGACCGGGCGGCGGTGGCGAGGTGCCGGTCGTCCAGCGACGGAGCGACCAGGTAGGGCTGGTGGAACGTGCCGGTGCGCACGGTGGCGGCGACCGAGGCCATGTTGAGCGGGCTCATCTGCACCCGGCCCTGGCCGATCATCGCGGCGGCCTTGCCGGCGCCGGAGTCGGCCGGCACCTTGCCGTCGAAGGCGCCGACGCCGACCTTCCAGTCGAGGCCGAGGCCGAAGACGTCGCGGGCGTGGGCGGCGAGCGCGTCGTCGCCGATCCCGCCGGCCAGCGAGACGAAGGCGGTGTTGCAGGAGGCGGCGAAGTCCTGGGCGAAGGTGGCGCCGGCGTTCTCGCTGTGCTCGACGTTGTGGAAGGTCATGCCGTAGGTGGCCGTCTTCGGGCACGGCAGCGGCTTGCCCGGCGAGGCCTTGCCCTGTTCCAGGAGGAGCGCGGAGGTGACGACCTTCATCGTGGAGCCGGGCGCGGTCTGGCCGTTGAGCGCCGCGTTGAACTCCGTCTTCCGGGCGTTGGCGACGGCGAGGATCTCGCCGGTGCTCGGCTTCACGGCGACGACGGAGGCGTCGGGGCGCCCGGAGACGGCGCTCTCGGCGGCGCGCTGGACGGCCGCGCTGAGGGTGGTTTTCAGCCGCGCCGGCTTGCCGTCGGAGACGGTGTGGAGGGCGCGGGCGCCGGCGGCCCCGGGGGCGCCGGCGCGCACCTGGACGGCCGGTTCGCCGCCGGCCTTCTCGCCGTACCGCTTGACCAGCTCGGGCAGGAGGTAGGTCAGCGACGGGTAGGACTTGGCGTCCAGCTCGGTGCCGTCGCGGTCGACGACGGTGACCGGCGCCGGGCCGGTGGGGGCGGTGGTGAGCACCTGGCCCGGGGTGAGGTCGGGGTGGAGGACGGCGGGGCGCCAGCCGACGACCGCGCGGCCGGTGCCGCCGCGGACGACGGTCAGGGACGCGTCGTACTTCCAGGTGGAGCGCTGCTTGCCGTGGACGACCTCGGCGGTGACGGCGTAGGGCACGGTGTCGCCCGTGGCGGGTCGCTGAGTGAACGTCACCTTCTCGACGTGCGCGGTGTCGCGGTAGCCGGTGAGCCCGGTGGTGGCCGCCGAGGCGTCGTCGGTCAGGGCGGCCGCCTTGGCGGTGTCCCCCGCCGCCCACGCGGCGAGGAAGTCGCGCGCGGTCCGCTCGGTCTCGGCCGCGGTGGGCGGCCCGGTCCGGGGCGCGGCCTCGGCGCGCGTCCCGCCCGTGCCGTCCCCCGAGACGGCGTCCACCAGGTTGTAGGCCCCCAGTCCGGCCGCCCCCACCACGGCGACGACGGCCCCACCGATGGCGATCTTCGCGCTCGTGCGCATCCGTTGATCCCCTCCCCCTGGTTTTAATCACCCGATTAAAACCCTCGTCGCACTGTACCGGGACGCCTGCGACGCATGGGAGGGAACTGGCTGAAAAGCGGTTCTTGGTACGGTCGGTGTCCGGCCGTCAGATCCAGGTGTCGAACCACATCCGGTTGCGCCAGGCGTCCAGCGGGATCGCCTGCCCCGTGTAGATCGGGAAGAAGTAGACGAAGTTCCAGGCGATGAGAAGGACCAGCGTGCCCGCCGTCACCACGCCCACGACGCGGCGCCGTTCCGACGCCCCGGCGGGCCCCAGGAGCGCGCCGATCATCATGGCCACCGCCAGACACAGGAACGGCACGAAGACGACGGCGTAGAAGACGAAAATCGTCCGCTCCTGGTACATGAACCAGGGCAGGTAGCCGGCGGCCACGCCGCACAGCACCGCGCCCGCCCGCCAGTCGCGCCGCAGCGCCCACCGGTAGAGCAGGTACGCCAGCGCGAAGCACGCCGTCCACCACAGCAGCGGGGTGCCCAGCGCGAGCACCTCGCGGGCGCACTTCTCGGTCGCGTCCGCCGGGCAGCCGTCGTGGCCGGGGGACGGCGACTCGTAGAAGTACGACACCGGGCGGGACTGGACCAGCCAGCTCCACGGGTTCGACTGGTACGTGTGCGGCGAGGTGAGGTTGGTGTTGAAGTCCCACACCTGCTGCTCGTAGTGCCACAGGCTGCGCAGCGGGTTGAGGACGCCGGCGAGGAAGCCGTCGGAGCTGTAGCCGCCCTCGGTCTCCGCCCAGTGCCGGTAGTAGCCGCTCTTCTGCCAGCCGGTCGTCTCGCTGTACGTGCCGCTGTGGGTGAACCAGCCGGTCCAGGAGGCGAGGTAGACGCCCACCGCCACGGGGACGGTCGACAGGAACGCCCACGGCGCGTCCCGGAGCAGCGCCGAGCGCCAGGGCCGCCGGGCCCCGGCCGTCCGCCGCGCGCCCACGTCCCACAGGACCGTCAGCAGGCCGAACGCCGCCAGGTACACGGCGCCGTTCCACTTGGTGGCGCAGGCCAGGCCCAGGCACACCCCGGCCGCGAGTCGCCAGGGCCGCCATCCCAGTCGCAGCCGGTCCCCGACGGCGGGGTCGGGCAGGGCCTCCGGGCCGTCCGGCAGGGCCGCCGCCAGCCGGGCCCGTGCCGCGTCCCGGTCCACCAGCAGGCAGCCGAAGGCGGCCAGCACGAAGAACACCAGCACCGAGTCCAGCAGCGCCGTGCGGCTCATGACGAAGTGCAGCCCGTCCACGGCCAGCAGCGCGCCCGCCAGACAGCCCAGGAACGTGGAGCGGAACATCCGCCGCCCGATCCGGCACAGCAGGAACACCGACACCGTGCCCAGCAGCGCCACCATGAAGCGCCAGCCGTAGGGGGTCATGCCGTGGAGCCATTCGCCGACGGCGATGACCCACTTGCCGACGGGCGGGTGGACGACGTAGCCGATGGCCTCGGGCACGTCGGTGTGACCGGCGACGATCCGGTCGTTGATGTCCTTGTCCTTGCCCCAGTCGGCCTCGTAGCCGTTGTTCAGCAGGGCCCAGGCGTCCTTGGCGTAGTACGTCTCGTCGAATATGACGGCCTTGGGGCTGCCCAGGTGCCAGAACCGGATCAGTCCCGCGAACAGCGCCACCAGCAGCGGGCCGGCCCACCCCATGGACAGCGCGAGGGTCCGCGCCGCCACCGGGGACGCGCCCAGCGCCGCCCACAGCCGCGTTCCGGGCTCGGCGAAGGGCGGCACCAGCCGCTCGCGCACACCGGTGCGGGCCGTCGCGGGGCGGGGGCCCGGGTAGCCGAAACGGCGGAGTCTGCGCTGCCACGGGGGCTGCTGCTCGTCCGTCGGTCGGCCCTGCCGGGCGTGCGTCGCGGTGTCACTGGTCACCGCGCCATCGTAGGGAACGAGCCTGTGGGAGTCCCGGGGACGCCGCGCGCGCCGGGGCCGTCGGCCCGCGCCGACGGCGCTCGCGCGGCGCCGGGCGAGACGTGGCGTACGCCATGAATCCACCAGGAAAGGGAACCGCCGGCCTCCCCGCGGGCGTTTCTACGGGTCCACGGGCGTCCACACCCGTGGACGCGGACGGGGGGCGCGTGCGTACGGAAAGGGCTCCGCGTTGAACCTGATCGATCTGCTGCTCCTGCTGGCGGTCGTCGTCTATGCCGTGTCCGGCTTCCGGCGCGGCCTGGTGGCCGGCGCCGTGCTGCTCGCCGGGTTCCTCGGCGGCGCCGTGCTGGGCGTGTGGGCGCTGCCCTGGGCCGTGCGGCCGTTCGAGCCGGGCACGGCCACCGCGGCCGTCGTCGCGGTGCTGGTCGTGCTCCTGCCCGCCGCCCTGGGCCACGCCCTGGCGGCGCGGCTCGCCTGGCGGCTGCGCTCCCGGCTGACGTGGGCGCCGCTGCGGGGCCTCGACGGCGTGGGCGGCGCGGTCGCGGGCGCGCTGGGCGTGCTGCTGGTGGGCTGGGTGGCCGCCAGCGTGCTGGTGTCGGCGAACTCCACCCCGCTGAACCGGGCCATCAAGGAGTCGACGCTGCTGGGCGCGGTGCACAAGGCCATGCCGGAGCAGGCGCCCACCTGGTTCAGCCGGACCACCGACGCGCTGGCGGGGGCGGGCTTCCCCCAGGTCTTCAACCCCTTCGAGAACGAGCCCGCCACGAGCGTCGCCCGGCCGTCCGGCGACGCCGTGACGATCGCCGCGACCCAGGCGGCGCGCTCCAGTGTCGTCAAGATCGAGGGCGTGGCGGACGTCGGCGGCGGCCGCCGGGGCCAGGAGGGCAGCGGTTTCGTCTTCTCCCCCGAGCACGTGATGACCAACGCGCACGTCGTGGCCGGTGTGAACGCCCCGACCGTCAAGGTCGGCGGCACCGGGCGGGCCCTGCGCGCGAAGGTCGTCCTCTTCGACCCCCGCACCGACGTGGCCGTCCTCGACGTCCCGGGGCTCTCGGCGCCCGTGCTGCCGTTCGACAAGAGCGCCAAGCGCGGCGACCCGGCGGTCGTGGCGGGCTTCCCGGAGAACGGCGGCCTGGACCTGCGGGCCGCCACCGTCGCCACCCGGGTACGGGCCAAGGGCCAGGACATCTACGGCGACGGCGTCACCACCCGCGAGGTCTACTCGGTGCGCTCCACGGTCCGCCCCGGCAACTCCGGCGGCCCCCTGCTGACCACCACCGGCAAGGTCTACGGCGTGGTGTTCGCCCGCTCCACCGCCGACGCGGAGACCGGCTACGTCCTGACGGCCGACCAGGTCGGGGGGGGGGGGGGGGGGGGGGGGGGGGGGGGGGGGGGGGGGGGGGGGGGGGGGGGGGGGGGGGGGGGGGGGGGGGGGGGGGGGGGGGGGG